>NZ_CANCWY010000010.1:0-64041 GCF_947381695.1 Limosilactobacillus sp. DJ3M12
TGGCTAATAGTCGTAACCTCTGCTTGAAGGTTCGTTCAGAATCGGTAGGGTAAGTATGCGATGTTTCCAGAATCTCCCACTTCAAGCATTAAACCGTAGGTTTAGATAAGTGGGAGTAGTTCAATGTTTCAACAATTGCCGGTTTTGGAATTTCCTGGTTTTATTCAGCGTTTACGCCTGTGGTTATTATTATGACTGCTGTAACATTGATTAATGCCGTAACATTAACAAGATTTAGAATAAAATATGTAGATTAAAAAGGAGTGGGACTAAACTCGCTTGCGAGTTTAGTCCCACCCCCCGCAAGGATGGCTAGGTGTTCTGGACGTTGATTTATCAACGTTCAGAATCCAGCCAGCTACTGCGTTCTGGCAGTTTATACTTTAAAATGGTAAAGAGGTTGGATTATTTTTCCAGCCTCTTTTTTAACAGAGAAGATATTTAATTACTTTTTAGTAACTTCCATGACGATATCAATAGTAGTTACCTTTTCACCAGCATCTTTCAATAATTTAATATCGAAGTCTTTACTGTTAGTAACTGTTACCATGACAGTATCATCAAGGCCAGCTTTCTTGATTGCCGGGTCCCAGAATTCCATTAATTCGTCACCTTTGTTAAAGTGTTGATCCTTATCAAAGTAACTAATGAATCCAGTACCACGAAGCTTAACAGTATCAATACCAACGTGGATCAGTAACATAATACCATTGTCAGATTCAAGCCCGATTGCGTGACGAGTAGAGAAAGTTGCTCGTACTGTTCCGCTAAATGGAGCAATTACTTTACCATCAGATGGTTTTATAGCGAATCCTTTACCCATGTTCCCAGAAGCAAAGTTTTCATCGTTAACGTCTTTTAAGTTAACAAGTGTACCGGCAACTGGTGATGTAATATCAGTAACGCCAGGTTGTGGGGTAGAAACAGATACTGTTTGAGGGTTGTCGCTGTCAGCATCTTCAAGGTGATCTCCCCAAGTCTTTTCAAGTTCAGCAACGATCTTGGCGTGCATCTTTTCATCAAGTTTAACCTTTTTTGCAAAGATAAATACACTAATGAGGATCAAGATAGCAGGGGCTAGGAACATTACTAGCTTAAACTTAGCAGCACCTGCAGCAGTAACTGTTGCTGCAGTGGCACCAGCAGTCATTCCAGCAATAATAGTAGTTGGTCCAATAATCCATCCAGAAACAGCACCAGCGAACTTATCTAGCAGTGGACGAACTGATAATGTAAGTGATTCGTCACGGTGTCCTAATTTTAATTGACCATATTCAACAGAATCAGTAATAGTCATTAAAACAACTAAAAATACTAATGGTTGTGGAATGAAGAATAATTCTGCACCAACTAAAACTAAAATGAGTGATTTACCAGCAAATGCAAAGATTAATAAGCCAAGGAAAAGTACTGAAACTGACCCGTAAAATAATTTACGCCGACTAATTTTACCAGTAAAGAGAGGGAAAGTAAGAACTGAAATAACACCAATAACAGTGTTTAATCCACCTAGAATAGAGAAAGCCTTTGAATCACCTAAAATATAAGTAAAGTAGTAAAGCTCCATACTGTTAACTAATGTGATTCCTGTTGTATAGAATAGATATGAGAGAGCTATAGCGAATAATTGGTCATTTTTGACAAGAATTTTATAAACGTCTTTTAGTTTAGTTTGTTCTTTGTTTTCACGAAGCAATGACTTTTCTTCATGAGTACCAAGCCCGACACCAACAGCAGTAATAGCAGCAACAGCAGCGGCAATTGCAGCAAAAATAAACCAACCACGATCATCACCGGTACCGCCATTTTGATTTGCTGAGAAGAATAAAACCATTGGCATAATAACAAAACCAACAATATTTCCTCCAACAGTAGAACCAACCCGCGCAAAAGTAGCTATTTTATCACGTTCATGTGAATCAAATGATAGCGCAGGAATCATTGACCAAAAGGCAACATCATTAAATGAATAGAAGATATCCATAATGATATATAAAATAGCAAAGATCAATAGGTATAGGTAAGGATTAGAAAGACTTAAACCGCCCATTGGGGTGAATAAGATGGCTAAAATAATTGCTGAAATGATTCCACCACCGACAACCCACGGCTTAAATTTACCCCAACGTGTGTTAGTACGATCAATTGCGTTTCCAATTAATGGGTCAACTAACAACTCCACAATTCGTAATACAGCGATAATTGATGTAACCCATAGAACCATGTGATTGTTGAATGCTTTGTTACTAGAATTGAATAAGTGTCCAGTAACATACATAATGAAATACGTTGAAAGTAAAGCATAAAAGACATCATGCCCGAAGGCTCCCATTGAATAGGCAAAACGGGAACGGGCAACATGCTGTTTACTTTTTGCAGTATCGATTTTTGTATTCATGTTAACTCCCCTTTTCTACAACAACATATAATAATATCTTACACGAATAATGGTAAGCGTTTTCATAGAAAAAGTCAATGCAATTTTAGTAAAGTTTTACGAAAAAGGAAGTAATATCAAAATAATTATTGGTTGAAAGCGATTGCTATAACTTGGGCCTGAATAGTTTCTAACCCATCAGCATTTAAATTAATATACTTATTTACAAGGCGTTCATTTGCATGAAGATCGTTGACAAGAAAATCATGGATTGATGTAATGTTTATTCCAGCATGACGTAAATGGAGGATTGTCATCGTAATTGCTAACTGTTCTGTTTTAGCAGCCGAAAGAGTAGTAGGGGCTGTTTCGATGACACCTTGGTAATAGCCGCTCATAAATGTTTTATTCATTATACTCACCTCTATGCTAATCAAACCACGTTTCTATTTTCTTGTTAAGAAATTTAAAATAAAAAACGACCGAGAATAGATCTCAGTCGTTAAATCAAAATTTATTTGATTATTGTTCTTCGTACCAGCTGTAGTGGAAGTTACCAGGACGGTCAGTACGTTCGTAAGTGTGAGCACCGAAGTAATCACGTTGAGCTTGAAGCAAGTTAGCAGGAAGCACTTCTGAACGGTATGAGTCGTAGTAACTGATAGCAGCACTAAGTGAAGGAACAGGAATACCAGCCTTAACAGCAAGAGTAACAACGTCACGAGTTGCCTTTTGGTACTTCTTAGCAATATCCTTGAAGTAATCATCAAGAAGCAAGTTCTTCAAGTCTGGGTTCTTAGTGAAGGCATCAGTAATGTTTTGTAAGAATTGTGCACGAATAATGCATCCTGCACGCCAAATTTGAGCCAATTCACCATACTTAAGGTTCCAGTCGTAACGTTCGGAGTCGATCCGCATTTGTTCGAAACCTTGTGCGTAACTCATAAGCTTACCGAAGTAAAGAGCTTGACGTACCTTTTCAATCATTTCCTTCTTGTCGTCGATTGAAATAGCTTCAGTTTCAACAGGCAATTCCTTGCTTGCTTGTACACGTTCGTCCTTCATCATTGAAATGTAACGAGCGTAAACAGCTTCTGTAATAACTGATTGAGGAGCACCACCATCAAGGGCAGTCATTGAACTCCACTTACCAGTACCCTTGTTAGCACCACGGTCAAGGATCATGTCAACAATAGGCTTGTTCTTGTCGTCACCAAGGTCATCCTTACGAGTAAGGATATCAGCAGTAATATCAACAAGGTAACTGCTTAATTCACCCTTGTTCCATTCAGCAAAGGTCTTAGCAATGTCATCAACAGGCATCTTTAATACGTTACGCATGATGTTGTAACTTTCGTCGATTAATTCTTCATCACCGTATTCGATACCGTTGTGAACCATCTTAACATAGTGACCAGCACCATTTGGTCCAATGTAAGCAACACATGGCTTGCCATCTTCTTCAGCCTTAGCAGCAATCTTAGTAAGGATTGGAGCAACTAAGTCATAAGCTTCTTTTTGACCACCTGGCATAAGTGAAGGACCGTGAAGGGCACCTAATTCACCACCGGAAACACCCATTCCGATGAAGTTGATACCAGACTTGTCTAACTTAGCGTTACGAGCCATAGTATCGTGGAAGTTAGTGTTACCACCATCGATTAAAACATCACCCTTGTCAAGTAATGGCAATAATTCGTCGATAAGAGCATCAGTTGGCTTACCGGCCTTAACCATCATAAGAATCCGACGAGGCTTTTCTAGTGAGTCTACGAATTCCTTAACAGTGTAGCTAGGTACTAACTTCTTATCGCTGTGGTCACGCATCATATCGTCAGTACGGTTACGGTGACGGTTGTATACACCAACCGTGAAGCCACGACTTTCGATGTTTAGTGCAAGGTTCTTACCCATAACAGCTAAACCAACAACACCAATTTGTGCTTTTTGATCAGACATTAAAGTCACTCTCCTCAATACTTATGTAATATAATTCACAACCTCGATTATAACAAAAATTAAAGATAGTGCAAACGCTAAATATCAATTTTTATTATAAAAAAATAATTTACAGCAAGAATGCTATAAATTACTTTTATTAACTAATGATTTAAACGATAAACCCACTTACGTCCATCACGAGCCAAGAGTTCGTCAGAAGCTGCTGGACCCATGGAACCAGGAGTGTAGTTAGGGAATTGAGGCTTTTCAATATCCCAAAGCTTACGGATAACATCGACGAACTTCCATGCATAAGCAATTTCAGCCCATGAGGCAAAGTTTGTGTGGTCACCTTCAAGTGCATCATGGAAAAGACGTTCATATGGTTCTGGAGATTCCTTCTTATCAGAATCACTTTGCAAGAAGCGTAAATCAACAGGTTCTGTTGTGAAGCCTTGACCTGCGCGCTTAGCATTTAATTGGATTGCAAAACCTGAGTTAGGTTCAACAAAAATAGTTAATACGTTTGAGTTAAGGGATTGGTCACTTTCAGAACGTGGGTTAGCAAAGATATCGATTAATGGCTTCTTGAAGACAACATCAATACGAGTAAACTTGTCTGCTAACTTCTTACCAGTCCGAACGTAGAATGGTACACCAGACCAACGATAGTTATCAAACATTAACTTAGCAGCAACAAAGGTTTCAGTACCAGATTCTGGATCAACACCATCTTCATGACGGTAAGCGTTAGTTCCTTCTCCAGCATCATATTGTCCACGGACAAAGTTAGCAGCTGCTTCTGATGGTGTGTAGAGGCGAAGACTACGAAGAGCCTTAATCTTTTCAACTCGAACATCAGCATCAGTAAATGCAACTGGTTGTTCCATTGCTAATTGAGCAACGATTTGCATGATGTGGTTTTGCACCATATCACGTAATGCACCAGATTGGTCATAGTAACCGGCACGTTCTTCAACACCAAGCTTTTCACTTAAAGTTACTTGGATGTTATCAATGTAACGATTATTCCAGAGTGATTCAATCATGGTGTTACCAAAACGTAATGCTTGAATGTTTTGAACCATTTCCTTACCAAGGTAGTGGTCAATCCGGAAAATTTGATTTTCACTAAATGTTTGTGATAATTCATCGTTAAGCTTCTTAGCAGATTCAAAGTCACGACCAAATGGCTTTTCAATAACAAGACGGTTAAAGCCATTGTCAGTTAATAATCCTTGCTTCTTCAAGTTCAATGCAATAGTACCGAAGAATTGTGGTGCCATTGACATGTAGAAGAGACGGTTGCCTTCAGCGCCAAATTGTTCATCTAATTCGGCAAGGCGTTGCTTAAGGATTTCGTAATGTTCTGGTTTAGTAACATCATGTGACTTGTAGAAAAAGTGTTTTGAGAATGCTTCTGCTTGGCCATCCTCAGTTTCTGGAATATTGCTAATAGATTCACGAACGATTTGTTGGAATTCTTCGTCAGTCAATGGACGACGGGAGGTTCCTAGTAATGCAAAATGGTCAGCTAGGTAACCCTTTTGATATAACTTGAACAAAGCAGTATAAAGTTTACGCTTTGCAAGGTCACCAGTCGCACCAAATAATGTAATGACAGCCTTATTTTCTGTAGCCAAAATGTTCACTCCTTCTGAAATTTCAGAAAATTCTTATACCGTGACAATTATATACTCTTAAAGCACAATCTGCACTATCAAAGGAAACGTTTTCTGAGAAGATGTCTTAGAAAGTTAAAATGGACCACTACCGCTAAATGGCTTGTTGATTAGTCTTTGGCGAGCGCTTATCAATTAATGGTCTAGATCAAAAAACTTTTAAAAGAAATTTGGAATCGGTTAAAATTATAGCTTATGAAAACAAAACTAACTAAAAAAGCTGGGAAAAATTCCGCAGCTTTGAAAGATATCTTAAACAAATTGTTTACGTTCTGCTATTACACCACAGACTGTGAAGAAGATAGCTGCAATAGCAATCACGATTAAACTTGCAAACCAATTATGTGTTTGTGAATAAAGGTTTCCAACAACGATAGGACCTAATGCAGAAATTAAGTATCCTACTGATTGGACCATTCCAGAAAGGTTTCGGGTATCGGCAGAACTCTTAGTCTTTAGTCCGAACAAGGTCATTGCAAGAACGAAAGTAGTAGTTGTACCGGCACCAAGAAATAGGGCAACAAATATATAGTAAACAAGAGAATTTACAGGGAAGAACATCATTCCAGTTCCAATTAAAGAAATGATTCCTGCAAATAGCATAATTGGTTGCCGATTTTTCATCTTAGTGGCAATCACTGGGATTACAAAGGCGAATGGCATTGATAATAGCTGTAGTAATCCAGCAACTAAACTTGCATTATCACTGCTTAATCCAGCGTCCATGGCAATTGTAGGTAACCAGGCAACGATACTATAGAATACGAAACATTGTCCCCCGAAGAATAAGAGTAACCACCATGCATTTGCATTTTTCCACATGTTAGTTCCACGCTCAGTAGAACTGCTTTCTTTAGTGGCACGTTGATTATAGCGTAAGTTTGGTACCCAGATAATTGCTGCAATTAAAGCAACAATACTAATAATGATAACAGCGGTTTGCCAACTAGTAGCATGGGTGATTGGAGTAATTGCGTAAGCGCCAATTGCAGCAAATAAAGTCATCGCGACATTATACATCCCGGTCACACTTCCAATTTGATTAGGAAGTTTGTCAGAAATAATCGCAGGTAATAAGACGTTAATACAAGTGATGGCAGCCCCGATTAATATTGTTCCGATCATTAACGAGGAGAAATTTAAAATTCGTAGGTAAGAACCAATAAACATTAAAATCATTGCTAATTCAATCGTTAGTTCATTACCAATTTTTTGAGCGAGTGCTGAAACTACTGATGATAATAATCCAAAACAAAGGAGGGGAATAGTGGTTAAAATTCCTAAGCTAGTAGTTTCTACATTAAAAGTTTGTGCAATATCTTTAATGACAGACGGTATTGCTGTAATCGGCATCCGCATACAGATCCCAAGGAAGAATAATCCAAGGATTAGAAGCGGACTATGTTTTTTGAGTTTTTTCAAAAAATCCATCCTTTCATCTTAAAATTAGCTTGATAATAGACTAGACAATTATATCATAATGGGGCCTTAGTTATGATTAATATACGGTTAGAAGTAGCTAATCCAATTGGAGGCTAGTTTGACGGAAAGCGATTCAAAATATATAATCAACAATGAATACTTTTGGAGGAACACTATGACGGCTATATACCCATACCTAACATTTGAGAATGCGAAGGAAGCAATGGCTTATTATGAACAAGACTTTGGCGCTCAGATTACATATCACGAGTCTCTAACAAAAGAGCAGGCGGAAAGTCTTGGATTATCAGTTGATCAATTGAACCAGACAACAATGCGTGGTGAATTTATGATTGCTGGACAAAAGATTATTTGTGCAGATGCAACGATGGGCAATCCCCAAACGTCTACACTAATTTCAATTTTACTCGATTTTGAAGAAGAGGAAGATAAAGCACGTGATTTGTTTAATCGTTTAGCAAAATCAGACAATCAACGTGTGACGGTACCATTTGGTGATTGGATCCTAAATAATGTAATGGGGCAGATTGTAGATAAGTATGGGATAACATGGCTGATAAGTGCTAATAAACAAGGCTAAAAATAAAAGCGACTTGGATTTCCAAGTCGCTTTTATTTTAGAAGTTAGGCGTTAACTTCGCTCCACCGTTTAGCTAAGATAGTATAAATTCGCTCAATATCTTGTGAAGTGCCTCGTAATTCATAGTCTGCGAGAAATGGTGCGTCAAAGTCTCGCGCGTATTTACGAGCAGTTAAGCAATATTGTTCGTTAAAATTCTTATTACCACTACCTACAAAGCCGACACATTTTTTAGCGTTATCGTTGTAGGAAATATATTCACCTAATGCATTTGTCATAATTTCAGTGAAACCAGAATCGATTCCGTTACCACCATTTAAATATGTGGGTACGAAGGCAAAGAAGGGTTCTGTTTCATCGGCAGGAAGCGTTTGATCGCTAACTTCTTTTAATTCAATAAGTGGACAATCTTCACTAATACTGTGCTGTTGTTTAGCATATCCCTGCATCCGCGTTAAGAAGGAACGGGTATTTCCCTCAAGCGAGATATAAATAATATTCATTGGTGCCATGTGAATTTCTTCCTTCTAGTTTAGATTTACTTTAATATTACAAAATTATTTTAGTAGAATTAAGTGTTAAATAAAAGGATAATTTTCTTATTGCTGCCAAAATGTAAAATTTTACTTTGATAAAGTGGTAACAATAAAACTATCAATATATGAATGACGATAATCTTGAATTTTTAACTCAAGGTTGGCTAGTTTGATCGTTTCTCCTTCATGAATATTATGATAATTATCTAACACATATCCTGATAAAGTTACTACATCGCTATCTTCAGAATCTTTAAGTTCAACATGGAAGAAGCGTTCAAAATCATAAATGGTCGTTTTTCCATCAATCCGGTATTGATTTTCATCAATTTTAGAAATCATGTTATCTGAAACCTTGTCGATCTCGTCTCTTACTGTTCCAAATAGTTCTTCATAAATGTCCTTGTCAGTAATAATTCCGCTAGTACCCCCATACTCATCAACAACGACTACTATGGGTACCCGAGTACTAATCATTAACTTAAGGACTTCGGTAATTGAGGTAGTCTCAGGAGTAGTAGGCATATGGCGAAGAACTTTTGCTAAAGATACATCTCCGTTGATTTGCTTTTGCCGAATTAGATCGTAGTTAAAAACATAACCTAAAATCTTATCCTTATCCTTATCAGCAACTACCGGTAAGCGGCTATATTTCGTCTTAAGATATAGTTTAATCGCGTCATTTACGGTTTTATTTATATCAATAACTGTTAATTGAGTACGATCGATCATAATATCTTTAGCAACCTTATCGTTAAAGTCAAAGGCTCGTTCCATATATAGCAAGTCATTGTGCTCAAGTTCACCGCCTTTAACAGCGTTTCGAGATAGGCTAATAATCTCACTTTGCGAAAGGACGTCTTGGCTCTCGTCAGCTGGCTTCATGCCTAACATTTTAACAATTCCGTTGGCAGAACTATTAAGCAACCAAACGAAAGGATAAAAAGTAATGTGAAAATAGTGCAGTGGGGTGGTAACGAACATCAGGGTCTTAATTGGAATATCAATACTGATGTTTTTGGGTACAATCTCTGTTAAAACTACTTCGAAATATGTTAGAAGAAGAACTCCCACAATGGCACTTACAACATGGATGACACTATTGTTTAGTGACCAGCTTGGTAACGAAAGTGCATCAGCTAAGAGTGCTTCAATCGTTCCTTCACCGACCCAACCGAGAATAATTCCACAAATTGAAACTCCTACTTGAGTGGTCGAAAGGTATTCTGTTAGATTGGTGACCATTTTGATTGCGCGGTTTATTTTGGTAGATGGTTTATCGCGCTTTGCTTGCATTTCTTCTAGGGCTGTTACCCGTGCTTGCACTAAAGCAAATTCGGCTGCCACAAAAAATGCCGCAAAGATAAATGTAATGATTATAATTACAAAATTAGTGAATAGTTGGCCCTCATTCAAAATAACATTCCTCATTTCGATTGATAAGTACAATTTATGTATATTATTTTACCATTCAAATAAGTCGTTATAAATTAAAGCATATTAAAAATAAAGACATGTTTATTTCGTTCATTACCTAAAAAATGATAAGATTAGTAAAGGTAGATAGCTTAAGAAAAGAGGTTATATAGTGAGCAGTATTACAATTAATGATTTAGTCTATGATGCTAAATCAGGAGATCAATTAGATAACGTTTCATTAGAACTAAAGTCACCACAAGTAGTCGGAATTTGCAGTAACGATACAGGCGCAGCAACTGCATTAGAAGATTTATTATCTGTTCGTGGAAAAA
Organism: Limosilactobacillus sp. DJ3M12; assembly: GCF_947381695.1. Taxonomy (NCBI): domain Bacteria; kingdom Bacillati; phylum Bacillota; class Bacilli; order Lactobacillales; family Lactobacillaceae; genus Limosilactobacillus; species Limosilactobacillus sp. DJ3M12. The sequence continues at coordinate 10,311 of NZ_CANCWY010000010.1, forward strand.
TCTTAAATGGGGATGTAACAATTAACGGGGTTCCATTCAAAAAATATAAGCGCCAAAGCAAAAATGAAATCGGCCGAATTGATGATGTGGTTTTAAAAGGAAAGACAGTGGCGAAAGCTGTTGACCACGCATTACGTCATCGTAAAAATGCTTTGAAGCCAAAACAAGCACTCCAAATGCTTAAATCATTGAAATTTGAACCTGATCAAATGATTGCTTCATTAAACGAGGCACAACAACTAGAACTGCGGATAGCACTTCTCCTTGCTTGGCAATGTCCAATCGTAATTTTGAGTGATGCCTTTGATGGCTTAGAGGAAAATAAACGGCAAATGATTGGTCACCTTGTTAAAGACTATGCTCAAAAGGTCGATGCCTTAGTGCTTTTCACAAGCAAAAATATTTCAACATTGATGTGGTTTGCTCATACTCTTTATTACTTTAATGGCAGTCATTTGACTTCTGCACGTGATTTGTCGATGAATGATGGAGTAGATTGTACTGTGACAGTAATAGGAACTGGTTTCCCAATCGACAATGCAGTAAAGTTAGGGGCACACATGTTGGAAGAAGCAGGTAATGAGACCCGTTTCCTTTTCACTGGAAATATTCAAACATTACTGCCATTACTAGAGCAAAGCACCATTACTGATGTCAGAATTGAAGATGCAACGATTGAAGATGAATTGATGGCTTACTAATAGATTTGGAGGTTGTGATGGGTCGGATAGTTTTTATTAGTCACCGGCATGACGATTTAGTACCAACTATTATCAAAAGGGTTCCAGAAGCAGTTGCTCTTACTAGTTTTAAATTTGAAATTCAGCGTGGGGATATATTATGTTGGCTTCCCACTGTTAATGAGTATGTAGATGATGAAGTCCAAGAGTTAGCCGAATTGATTGATCACTCACTGTTTTTACCGTCAAAAATAGTAATGCTTTCGATTGCAGGAACAGCAGATGATGCGACAAATCAGCAACTACAGGAATGGTATGGGCAACAGGCAACTCAGACTGTCCTTGCTCATCAATATGCGGTTAAAATGATTGATGAATTTGAGTTGCCCTATACTATTATTAGAGCTTTGCCAATTACTAATGAAGAAACTTCACTTAAGGTTGTTAGTGAAGGCAATCCTTTAGAAGGTAAAGAGATTGGATTAGGACAAGTAGCACAGATAATTGAACAGGCAGTTACTACCGATGATTTTCGGAATCAATCGATTGGAATTGCACCATAAGAAAGCAGGTTGTGATATGGATAAATTAGAAGAATATCAACGATGGCAAAATAATTTAGCACGGGTGCGGTTTCCACGATGGAAAGAATTACCTACACTAGGTTTATATGTTGACCAGGTGGTGGCGATTGTAAATGAACAATTAAATCATTTAGGAATTGAGCCACTTACAAAATCAATGGTAAATAATTATGTGAAAAAGAAAGTTATTCAAGCACCGATTAAGAAAAAGTATGCCGTTAACCAATTAGTAGATCTTTTGCTTATTGGATTGTTAAAATCGAATTTTTCACTGGATGATATTCGTGCAGGAATTGCTCAGGTTACTATGAATTCTTACCCGCAAGCTGCCTATGACCGCTTTGTTGAAATTTTGAATGCACTTTTAGCTGGAGAAGAAATTCCAAGTAATAATGTGATTAATACACAAAATGATCGCTTAATGACATTAGCACTGAAATCAGTTTTATCGCGAATGGATGCAGCTCAATTATTAACAGCCATGCAAAAAGTCGCTCAGCCTGCGCCGTTGGAAAATAATTAAAGCTGATTATTTTGTTGCAATTACAACAAAAATAACTTAATATTGTAGTTAAGGAGAATTTTTATCAATGATTGATATTTTACGTGAAATAGGGATGATTGATCGAGCACTCGATTCGATTGCCAATATTGAGTTCAAGCAAATCGACTTAGCACGTGGTCAATACCTGTATGTTGTTCGTATTTATGAGCATCCAGGAATTATTTCAGAACAATTATCAAACTTGATAAAAGTAGACCGAACAACGATTGCCCGTGCTGTAAAAAAGCTTGAAAAAAATGGCTTTATTGAAAGAAAAAGTGATCCAACGAATAAGAAAATTAAACGACTTTATGTTACTCAAAAAGGAAAAGAGATTTATCCTTTTATTATTCGTGAAAACCAATTTTCAAATAGTGAGGCATTGAAAGGCTTCTCGGAAAAAGAGGCTCAGCAGGTTCATGACTATCTAGTTCGTATCCGCCAAAATATTGATGGCGATTGGGATACCGTAAAGCATGGGGGCAAACGTCAATATTAATTTATAAAGAGGAGATTATTTTTATGAAGCAAGTGACGATTGATCCAAGTTTTTGGGAACTTTTTCCAGATGCACAGGTAAATATCTTGTTTGCAAATGGCATTGATAACCATGATACTGATGACAACTATGATGAACGAAAGAAGCTATTAGCAAATGCTACTCATGAGGCTGATAAGTTTCTAACCAATGAGACTTTTCGTTTGAATCCAGTTGTTGATCAATGGCGTCAAGCATTTCAACAATTTAAGAAAAAGAAAGGTGCGCGCTCATCAATTGAGGCCTTATTGAAGCGTGCCAATCAAGGACGGAAATTTGAACCAATTGAACCTCTTGTGGATGTCTACAATAGTATTTCTTTGAGCTACGGTGTTCCAGTGGGCATTGAAGATCGAAATAAGATTGCTGGCAACCTTCATCTTGGTGTTGCAAAAGGTGGCGAAGCATTTCGGCCAGTCGGTGCTGAAGAAGATGAACCTGCTTTGGCGGAGGAAGTTATTTATTATGACGATGAAGGTGCTGTTTGTCGTTGTCTAAATTGGCGTGAAGCTCAACGAACAATGTTGACAGAGGATTCTCAAAATGTAGTTGCAGTTATGGAAGCAATTAATCCAGAACAAATTGAACGCGCTAATGAAGCGATGGAAGAATTGAGTAAGTTAATTAACCAGTACTTTGGTGTAAATACATCGCAAGTTTATCGACTAACTAAGGACCAACCTGTTGCTGATGTTCCAGATAACTTATAAAAAAATGAGTGAAAAATGCTACGGTTTTTCACTCATTTTTTTGAATTATTATTCTGTTTCTTGCATCAGCACTTAACAATTTATAAAGGGCTGCAAATAAAGGAACAGTGAACATCATTCCAAGAATTCCGGAAATTCCTCCACCAATAATAACTGCAGCAAATACCCATACACTTGGGAGACCAATTGATCTTCCAACAACTAGTGGATAGGTAATGCGGTTATCTAACTGTTGAAGGAGAATAATAAAGATCAAGAAAATACCGGCTTGAAGTGGAGAAACGGCGAAAATGATAATTACTCCGACACTCGCTCCAAGGATTGCTCCAATGATTGGAATTAATGCACCAAATGCAGTTACAACTCCGATCATTGAAGCATATGGCATTCGTAAGATCGTCATCCCAATAAAACACGAGATTCCAAGAATAGCGGCATCTTTACATTGCCCAACAATATAGTTACTGTAACTTTCATCAAAAACTTTCAGAACTTTAATTATTTGTGTCTGGTATCGGCTAAAGTATGTTGAAAGTAATTTAGTAAATTGACGTTGCAACATCTCTTTATAAATCAAGAGGTAGATTGAAAAGAAAAACGCAATAATTGCGGTTGTGGCAACTGAAAATACAGACGAGGCTGTTGAAATAACCGTCCGGAAAGTTCCACCAACACCAGATGTAAGGTATTTACCAATTTTATCCCATTGAATTTTACTGGTATCAAAGCTATTGATGAAGCCCTTAAAATCACTGCTATGTTCAAAGTAATCAATAAAATGGTTGATAATGTGACTATGATTTGCAATAAGTAGTTTTACACACGTAATAAGTTCGGGAATTACCAGAGCAAAGACGATGGTGATTATTAGGAGGATTGTTAAGTAGGACATTATTATTCCAACTGGCCGCTTGAATTTTTGCGAACTTGGTTTCTTAAATAAATGCGAGTAAAGGTATTCATACTGTCTTAATAATAGGTTAACGATATAGGCGACTATTCCTCCTATTAAAAGAGGCATGGTTGCCGAAAAAATTGTTTGGATAAATTTAGCAACAACTTCCCAGTAAGTGATTGCTAAGTAGAGGATAAATAGGGCTAATACTAAAGAAATATGACGGCGATTAATATATTGCTTCACGATTAAACTCCTCTATTATTAAGCTTTTGGTAAAGTTTAACTAAATAATTATGACTGTCAATTTGTTCACGACAATTATTTTGATCGTGTAAGTTAATTTCATAAATACTAGTAGCAGCTGGATTTAAGTGAGGCAAAACGTTAGTCCAGTCAATTTTACCGGTGCCGAGAGTAAGACTATCATGAGTTTCGCCCATTGAATCAACTAGGTGGTAATGAACGGTACGATCTTTTAAATGCGCTAGGGATACGGCCAATTTCTGATTATTCCCATGAAGTTCAATAAAACAATGGGATGTATCAAAGGCAAGTCGATAATCATGTGCAAGAATTTCATCTTCTTGAAGGGGATCGCCATAAGCCAAAACTGGCGCAATTGAGTTTTCAAACATGATATGCTCTCCACCAGCGTCTGCAAAACGATCCAATCGCTGATAAACAGCATTTCGGGCATCTTCTACATTAGGGTAGAGGGAAACAAAGTAACGTGATTCAGGACCGGCATAACCACCATGAACCAAAACTTGAACATCAAGGTCATCGGCTAAATAAAGGAGCTTTTCAGTTGTAAATTCGATAAAGCGATATAGGTCGGGGTACTGCTTTTCAGGGGCCACTACTTCTGAATGATGATCCTGAAACTTCATTGGGTGATGTAGAATAATATTTTTAATTCCAGCATCTTTAACGTATTGAATTGCATCATAGAGACGATGATAACCCTCATCAGTAAAATCATTAGCATCAGTATAAAATTCATAAGCAATAGGATTATATTGTAGGCGATCATTAATTTGGTCTAGTTGACTGCTTCCTTTTAATCCTAATTGTGGTAAAAACATAAAAATTTACCTCCTAAAACTAACTACTATTTATCTTACCAGATTTTGAGCAATTTCTTATGGTAAGATACCATATTGAGGAGGTGTTTCACATGGAACAATGGTTGCCGCGTCAGCCATTAACCTTGACACCAACTATTCCATTGATGTGGACAGTGGGATGGCTTTGTACAATGTCAGCATATATTATTTTAGGTGGAGAACCCCCATCCCCAAATCAGTTGCAGGACTCTGTTTTACTGGTTTCAGCTGTCATTTTAGTGATGAATATGTATAACCTGATATTAATTTATCAACGAGCAGAAAAATATCGAAATCTGTCCCCTTATGCACCAAGGGCTTTGTTGTTAGCTATTGTTTTAATTATTTCGATTGTATTGGCCTGGGGACAGCCTAAAGTAGTATTAATTCCTAGCTACTTAAATATATGGGTCATGATATTTATCGTTTTAAATTTCTTACAAGCTCTTTTGGGACAATTTTTTGCTCTCCTGGAACGACCGCAATCACGTCGAAAATTTGCTTCGATGTATTGGCCAATAGTAGTTCTATGCGTTGCAGGGATTGTAACTCCGCCAAGTTTAGGATTATATAATGGTTGGACTTTACCGTTTATTATTGGTGATTGCTTTTTACTCATCTTCTTTATTGCAAGAAGTTGGCAAGAGATGCCAAGAATACTTGTTAAGGTTCCAGCTAATAACAGTATTATCTATGAACTGTTAGTTGGAATTAATCTTGCAACGATAATTTCAACGGTGATGAGTGGAGTCCTTTTTATTATTTTTAGCTTTATTAATAATGAAATAAGCGAAGTGTCGGCATCCTTTGCGCTTAGTCCAACAATAAATGGAATCAGTGGATTAATAATAGGAGCCATGCAACGTTATAATAATGATTATCGGTACGGACACGTAAAAGGACATCCGCAAAGATATATTTACTGTGGGATTTTCTTGGTGATTATTTTCATAGGACTAGGTTTTATTTTAAGAAAAGCTAATAATTTCTGGTAAGGAACATGATTTTTTTGTGTATTAATTTGTAAAATATTGCCGTTATTGAACAGTTAATACAATAAAGACAATAAAATGCATAATTAATGTGTTAGCATTATATGTATAGAAAGCGCATACAATTTGGGAATAATATAAAAAGGTTGGTGTTTAGACATGCATGGATTTATTGGCGAATTTTTTGGCACCATGGTTTTAATCCTATTAGGAGCAGGATGTTGTGCTGGTAATAGTTTGAATAAAACATATGGGAAACAAAGTGGTTGGTGGTTTATCTGTATTTCATGGGGCTTAGCAGTTACAACGGGAGTTTATGTTGCAGGATTTCTGGGTTCATTAGGACACTTAAATCCCGCTGTAACAATTCCTTTTGCTATTTTTGGCTTATTCCCATGGAGTAACGTTATACCTTACTTACTTGGTCAATTTCTTGGTGCGTTTGTTGGTGCAGTATTAGTAATTATTCAATTCTATCCACAATTTAAAGCAACCCCAAATGAAGAGGAAGGAAATAATGTTGGTATTTTTGCTACTCGTCCAGCGATAAATAGTCCAATTTTTAACTTTTTCTCAGAAGTGATTGCGACCTTTGCATTTATTTTCATCTTATTAAATCTTGGTAACTTTACACAGGGATTGAAGCCATTTATCGTAGGAATGGTTATTGCTGTTGTTGGTACATGTCTTGGTACGACAACAGGTTTTGCCTTAAACCCGGCTCGTGATTGGTCACCACGTTTGGCATATACTATTTTGCCGGTTCCAAATAAAGGAGCTGCAGAATGGTGGTATGCTTGGGTTCCAATGTGTGGTCCAATTGTTGGGGGCCTTCTTGCATGTGCTTTACAAACAGCGCTTGTTTAATGATGATAGAAAAGAGGAGGCTAAGCAGCCTCTTTATTTAGTTTAAATGCGGTAGCCCGTAGGAGAAAGTTAATGGAAAAAGAAATATTAAAGAATAGTAATGAACAATTAAAAAAATTTGCAACGATTGTTAATGGTGATAAGCCCATGCGCAAAGTTAAGCCTGAAGAAAAGCTGAAGACAGGAGTAGACTTAGGAACTTCTTCAATTGTTTTAACGGTCCTTGATTCTAAAAATAGAATTGTGTATGGAGCATATGAATATGACCATGCGGTTCAAGACGGGATCGTAGTTAACTTTATGGAATCAGTTAATATTTTAAGGCGCCTAAAGGAAAAGGCTGAGAAAGTGCTGGGATGTGAACTTAAGACAGCCTGTGGTGCAATTCCTCCGAAGACTGGTGAAAAAAGTGCTAAGGTGGTTGCCAATGTTATTGAAGAAACAGGGATGATCTGTACAGGCATTGAAGATGAACCAACAGCGGCAGCCAAGTTTCTACGATTAGTTAATGGTACGGTCGTTGATATTGGTGGTGGAACCACTGGAATTAGTGTTTTTAAGAATAATAAGCTCATTCATGTTATTGATGAAGCAACGGGCGGTTTTCACATGACGCTTGTCTTGGGCGGACGCTATAAGATTAAGAATGACGAAGCAGAACAACTAAAGCGTGACAAAGATAAAGAACCCGAAGTGTATGCCGTTATTAAACCAGTTGTTGAAAAGATGGCAGCAATTGTTCAAAACATGGGTGCAGAAGTTATCGACCCAGTAATCGTTGTGGGTGGTGCCACTAATTTTACGGAATTTACAACCACATTTAGTAAGACTTTAAAACGTAAAGTTTATAAGCCGCTTTATCCACAATTTGTAACGCCATTGGGTATTGCAATGTTTGATGATTAAAATAATAAGCAAAGTGAAATACACGTAAAAAGCTCTCTCAAGTCGACTTTCGGGCCGATATGAGAGAGCTTTTGTTGCCTTTAAATGATTTTTTCAGTATAAATCCATTGTATTACTGAACGGTCAAAAACGTTTATTTCGCTTGCGGGGATAATTGGTTGTGAGCAATCTACTGTATAAACCCAACCAGCTTTATTACGGACATCGCTTAAATCATTGATTGAATAGATATAAGGATATCCATTTAAATCACGTGCCTTAAATGAGATTTCGTTCTTATTAAAAAAGTCTTTTGAGATTTCATAAACGGATTTATTAGATCGCCATTCGAGATTTCGCGGAATGGTATAAATTTTCTTAATTGCAGAATTATATTTACGATATTTTGAAGGCGTCATCCCGACTTTCTGTTTAAAAATCTTGGTAAAGTAACTTGTTTGTGAGAACCCGACCGAATGAGCTAATTTGTTTATTGGCGTATTTGTAAAAATAAGCTTTTCTTGTGCAAGAGCAATTTTTTGCAAATTGATGTAATTGATGAAGTTGTCATTAAAGTAGTTCTTAAAGATTCGGCTTAAGTATGAAGGAGATAAGTATATTTTTTGAGAAACGTTTTCAAGGGTTAATGATTTTTCAAGATTAGAGTTGATATATTTTAATGCCATCATGATATTTTTTTCAATATCAGATGGTGACGAATCCCCTGCATTATTACCATTGACTGTGAAATTCGAAGGAAGCGGATAGACGCCAGCACCAGTTGGAGCCTCAGAAATACTTAAAATGCTGTTAAGGGATTGAGCCAGTGAGGAAGCTTTGGAAGCCTCAATTGGATCTAAGATAATAATTTGATTGGATTTATCACTAATGATTTCTTTGAGTGATGTTTCGATATATTTTCCACACAATTTAATAAAGTCAACATCAATATGTGAGGCATCAAGAATAAAAAATCCGCTCAAAGAACAATTAACAGCCAGTGGAAAAAGAAAGTAGTTTTTGAATCCTAGTTTCCTTAAATGATCTAGGGATACATTTGAATCAAAAAGAAGCGTATTACAATCTACAACAGTGCCAGTCACACTTGTGAAAACAATATTATTCTTAGTGAGATCTTGAAAAGTTTTAGTAACTCTTTGGATGTCGTTAAGAAACTTTGATGAATATTCGTACATAAAAAAATCCACCTAACTTATCTTATTTAGAGGTTATTATCAACTATACTCCTACAATACTAGCACATATTTATACAAAGGAAGCGCTATTTAGTCAATTTAGTAACAGATAATTATGCTTTTTTGTCTTTCTATCTAATATACAGATTTTTAAGATAATATATTATAAACGCCATGTTATAGAATGAACATGTACCAAATTGTAAGCGATTTCTTTCATCGCTGATTGTGTTTATACTTTAGGAGGCAATTTTTATGGGACAAGAAGCACTTGGTTTAATTGAAACTAAAGGACTTGTAGCATCAATTGAAGCTGCCGATGCAATGGTTAAGGCAGCTAATGTTAAATTGATCGGTCAAGAAAAAATTGGTCACGGATTAGTAACTGTTATGGTTCGTGGTGATGTTGGTGCTGTTAAAGCATCAGTTGACGCTGGTGTTCAGGCTGCTGAAAATATTGGGGAAGTTGTTTCTAACTACGTAATTCCACGTCCTCAATCTGAAGTTGAAAAGCTCTTACCAAATAAAGAATAAGTTTTTAAAGGTTAAAGCCCTTATACAGACTGCAAGATACAAATATCTGTAATAAGAGCTTTATTATTAGGAGCTTTTATAAGCAGGAGGCAAAAAAATGAATGACTTTCTAAATTCTACTAGCACAGTTCCCGAATTTGTCGGTGCTAGTGAAATTGGTGACACTATCGGAATGGTGATTCCACGTGTTGACCAACAATTACTAGATAAATTGCATGTTACAAAACAATATAAGACACTAGGAATTTTGAGCGATCGTACTGGTGCTGGTCCGCAAATCATGGCAATGGATGAAGGTATCAAGGCTACTAATATGGAATGTATTGATGTTGAATGGCCACGTGATACCAAAGGCGGCGGTGGTCACGGATGTTTAATCATCATTGGTGGTGACGATCCAGCTGATGCACGTCAAGCAATTCGTGTTGCTCTTGATAATCTTCATCGAACATTTGGTGATGTTTATAATGCCAAAGCCGGGCACCTTGAACTACAATTCACGGCACGGGCAGCTGGTGCAGCTCACCTCGGATTAGGCGCAGTTGAAGGGAAAGCCTTTGGATTAATTTGTGGTTGTCCTTCAGGTATTGGTGTTGTTATGGGAGATAAAGCACTAAAGACTGCTGGTGTTGAACCATTAAACTTTACTTCTCCTAGTCACGGAACAAGCTTTTCTAATGAGGGATGCTTGACCATTACCGGTGATTCAGGTGCCGTTCGTCAAGCTGTTATGGCTGGACGAGAAGTTGGATTAAAGTTGTTGTCACAGTTTGGTGAAGAACCAGTTAATGATTTCCCATCATACATTAAGTAGATCTGGAAGGAGGACTACTTTATTATGAAGCGTCAAAAACGTTTTGAAGAACTAGAAAAGCGGCCAATTCATCAAGATACATTTGTTAAGGAATGGCCTGAAGAAGGTTTCGTTGCAATGATGGGTCCAAATGACCCGAAGCCAAGTGTAAAGGTTGAAAACGGTAAAATTGTCGAAATGGATGGCAAGAAGCTGGAAGACTTTGACTTAATTGACCTCTACATTGCTAAGTATGGAATTAATATTGATAACGTTGAAAAAGTTATGAATATGGATTCAACTAAAATTGCACGGATGTTGGTTGATCCAAATGTCTCACGTGAATCCATCATTGAAATTACTTCTGCACTAACTCCAGCGAAAGCCGAAGAAATCATTAGTAAGCTTGACTTTGGTGAAATGATTATGGCTATCAAGAAGATGCGTCCGCGTCGGAAGCCGGATAACCAATGTCACGTTACCAACACGGTTGATAACCCAGTTCAAATTGCTGCTGATGCTGCTGATGCTGCGCTTCGTGGTTTTCCAGAACAAGAAACTACTACTGCCGTTGCCCGTTATGCACCATTTAATGCTATTTCAATCTTAATTGGTGCTCAAACAGGTCGTCCTGGTGTATTAACACAATGTTCTGTTGAAGAAGCAACCGAATTGCAATTAGGAATGCGTGGCTTTACCGCTTATGCTGAAACTATTTCAGTTTATGGTACTGACCGGGTATTTACTGATGGTGATGATACACCATGGTCTAAAGGATTCCTTGCATCATGTTATGCATCGCGTGGTTTGAAGATGCGGTTTACTTCAGGTGCTGGTTCAGAAGTTTTGATGGGTTACCCAGAAGGTAAGTCAATGTTATATCTTGAAGCACGTTGTATTTTACTTACCAAGGCTTCAGGTGTTCAAGGACTTCAAAACGGTGCCGTAAGTTGTATTGAAATTCCAGGTGCTGTTCCTAACGGTATCCGTGAAGTTCTTGGTGAAAACCTATTATGTATGATGTGTGATATTGAATGTGCTTCTGGTTGTGACCAAGCATACTCACACTCAGATATGCGGCGTACTGAACGGTTTATTGGTCAATTTATTGCCGGTACTGATTACATTAATTCTGGTTACTCATCAACTCCTAACTACGATAACACCTTTGCTGGTTCAAACACCGATGCAATGGACTACGATGACATGTATGTTATGGAACGTGACTTAGGTCAATACTATGGTATTCACCCAGTTCAAGAAGAAACAATTATTAAGGCTCGTAACAAGGCTGCTAAGGCATTACAAGCTGTATTTGAAGATCTTGGACTACCTAAGATTACTGATGAAGAAGTTGAAGCTGCTACATATGCTAACACTCATGATGACATGCCAAAACGTGACATGGTTGCAGATATGAAAGCTGCTCAAGATATGATGGATCGTGGCATTACTGCTGTTGATATTATTAAGGCTCTTTATAACCATGGATTTAAGGATGTTGCTGAAGCTGTATTGAACCTTCAAAAGCAAAAGGTTGTCGGTGATTACCTTCAAACTTCATCAATCTTTGACAAGGATTGGAATATCACTTCTGCCGTAAATGACGGGAATGACTACCAAGGTCCAGGTACTGGATACCGTCTATATGAAGACAAGGAAGAATGGGATCGAATCAAAGATCTTCCATTCGCACTTGATCCAGAACACTTGGAACTATAGAGAGGAGGTAATCTCTTATGGCTGATATCGATGAAAATTTACTTCGTAAGATCGTTAAAGAAGTTTTAAACGAGACTAATCAAATTGATACTAAGATCAATTTTGACAAGGAAAATAATAGTACCGCAACTGCTACTGAAGAAGTTCAACAACCAAACAGCAAGGCAGTTCCTGAAAAGAAACTTGATTGGTTCCAACCAATTGGCGAAGCAAAACCAGGGTACTCAAAGGATGAAGTTGTAATCGCAGTTGGTCCTGCCTTTGCAACAGTTCTAGATAAAACAGAAACTGGGATTCCTCATAAAGAGGTACTTCGTCAAGTAATTGCCGGAATTGAAGAAGAGGGACTTAAAGCACGAGTAGTTAAAGTCTATCGTTCATCAGACGTTGCTTTCTGTGCTGTTCAGGGTGACCACTTATCTGGTTCAGGAATTGCAATTGGAATCCAATCTAAGGGAACAACTGTTATTCACCAAAAAGACCAGGATCCATTAGGAAACCTAGAATTATTCCCACAAGCTCCGGTTCTTACACCAGAAACTTTCCGGGCAATTGGTAAGAATGCAGCAATGTACGCTAAAGGTGAATCTCCAGAACCAGTTCCAGCTAAGAACGATCAACTTGCTCGTATTCACTACCAAGCTATTTCAGCAATTATGCATATTCGTGAAACTCACCAAGTTGTTGTTGGAAAGCCTGAAGAAGAAATCAAAGTTACGTTCGATTAAGGAGGCATAACAGATGAGTGAAGTTGATGATTTAGTAGCAAAGATCATGGCACAGATGGGAAATAGCTCATCTTCCGATAGTTCAACAAGTGCTACTTCAACAAATAACGGTAAGGAAATGACAGCAGATGACTATCCTCTTTACCAAAAGCACCGTGATTTAGTAAAGACACCATCAGGAAAGAAACTTGATGATATTACTTTACAAAAGGTTGTAAATGATCAAGTTAATCCAAAAGAATTACGGATTACTCCAGAAGCTCTAAAACTTCAAGGTGAGATCGCAGCAAACGCTGGTCGGCCAGCAATTCAAAAGAACTTACAACGGGCAGCTGAATTAACACGTGTTCCAGACGAACGTGTTTTGCAAATGTATGATGCATTACGGCCATTCCGTTCAACGAAGCAAGAATTACTAGATATTGCTAATGAACTCCGTGATAAATATCATGCAGAAGTATGTGCAGCTTGGTTTGAAGAAGCTGCAGATTACTATGAAAGTCGAAAGAAGCTCAAGGGTGATAACTAGTATTTGATAAAGTAGGGAGTTTTTTATATGGCAACTGAAAAAGTAATAGGTGTTGATATTGGTAATTCTTCCACTGAAGTAGCGTTAGCTGATGTTGCTGATAATGGAACAATTAACTTTATTGGCTCTGGAATAGCCCCTACTACTGGTATCAAGGGTACAAAACAAAATCTGGTTGGAATTAGAGATTCCATCAATCAAGTCCTTAATAAGGCTAATTTAACGATTAATGATATTGATTTAATTCGGATTAATGAGGCAACGCCAGTTATCGGTGACGTAGCGATGGAAACAATTACCGAAACGGTCGTAACCGAATCGACCATGATCGGACATAATCCTGATACTCCCGGTGGTATTGGAACTGGTGCAGGAATAACAGTTAGACTATTGGATCTTGTCAAAAAGACGGATAAAAGTCAAAACTATATTGTTGTTGTTCCTAAGGATATTGATTTTGAAGATGTTGCTAAACTGATTAACGCCTATGTTGCTTCGGGCTATAAGATTACAGCTGCGATCCTAAAAAATGATGATGGTGTGTTAGTTGATAATCGATTGAATAAATCAATTCCGATTGTTGATGAAGTTGCCATGATTGATAAAGTCCCATTAAATATGCTGGCGGCAGTTGAAGTTGCTGGTCCGGGACAAGTTATCTCGCAACTTTCAAATCCATATGGAATTGCTACCTTGTTTGGATTGAATCCAGAAGAAACCAAGAATATTGTTCCTGTCTCACGTGCACTTATTGGTAACCGTTCTGCCGTTGTCATTAAGACACCAGCAGGGGATGTTAAGGCACGGGTAATTCCAGCCGGAAACATTATCATTAACGGCGATACCGGAAAAGAAGAAGTTGGTGTTTCAGAAGGTGCTGACGCCATTATGAAGAAAATTTCCAGTTTCCGTCACATTAATGATATTACTGGAGAATCAGGGACTAACGTTGGTGGAATGCTTGAAAATGTTCGCCAAACAATGGCTGATTTAACCGGAAAGAAGAACAGTGAAATTGCTATTCAAGATCTATTAGCGGTAGATACACAGGTGCCTGTCGAAGTTCGCGGAGGCTTGGCTGGTGAATTTTCAAATGAATCAGCAGTTGGTATTGCTGCGATGGTTAAGTCTGATCATCTTCAAATGGAAGTAATTGCTAAATTAATTGAAGATGAATTCCATACGAAGGTTGAGATTGGTGGTGCCGAAGTTGAATCTGCAATTCGCGGTGCATTAACGACACCGGGAACAGATAAACCAATTGCAATTCTTGATTTAGGTGCCGGCTCAACAGATGCTTCAATTATCAATAAAGAAAATCAAACTGTAGCAATTCACTTAGCTGGTGCTGGTGACATGGTTACGATGATTATTAACTCTGAATTGGGATTAAATGACATTCACTTGGCAGAGGATATTAAGCGCTATCCATTAGCTAAAGTCGAAAATCTATTCCAAATTCGTCATGAAGATGGATCGGTACAATTCTTTGAAGATCCGCTTCCGTCATCATTGTTTGCTCGTGTTGTTGTAATCAAACCAGATGGGTATGAACCGGTTACGGGTAATCCAAGCATTGAGAAGATCAAGCTGGTTCGTCAAAGTGCTAAGAAGCGGGTATTTGTAACCAATGCATTACGAGCTCTTAAGTACGTCAGCCCGACAGGAAACATTCGTGATATTCCGTTTGTTGTAATTGTCGGTGGATCTGCTCTTGACTTTGAAATACCACAACTAGTAACAGATGAGTTAGCACACTTTAACTTAGTTGCCGGACGTGGGAATGTTCGTGGAGTAGAAGGCCCACGAAACGCGGTTGCAACAGGATTAATTCTCCGTTATGGCGAAGAAAGAAGGAAGCAATATGAACAATGATTCAGAGCGTCCCTCAATTATCGTAGGTGTTGAGAATGGAACAGCTATTCCTCAAAATGCAGCACCGCTTTTTAACGGAATTGAAGAAGAACAAATACCGGTGGCGGTTAGAGAAATCGACATTGATAATGTTGTAAGTCGGGCATACCAGTCGGCCCTCGCCTCACGATTATCAGTAGGGATTGCTTTTGATGGTGATCGATTTATCGTTCACTATAAAAACTTAAAAGAAAACAAACCACTATTTGATAAAACAATTAGTGATGGTAAGCAACTACGAGTTCTAGGAGCAAATGCAGCGCGACTAGTAAAGGGAATCCCCTTTAAGGAAATGGTAAACAGGTGATTTAATTATGAAGTCTTTAGGCTATGTAGAATGTAATGGATTATCTGGTGCTATTGTTGCTGCTGATCGAATGCTAAAAACTGCGGACGTTGACCTTAGTAGTATTCAAAATACTAAGGGAAATGGCTGGGTTACATTACAAGTTAGCGGTGAACTATCTGCCGTAACGGTTGCTGTTGAGGCCGTTAAGGATTATTTGCCGGATGTATATGTAACTTCAACGGTTATTGGTCGTCCTGCTTCGGGATTAGATTCTTTAGGGAAAACTGATTTATTAAACCAAACTCCAAAGAAAAAGGAAGCTAATAAGCCGGTTGAGCCAACAATAACTATACAACCGGAGTCGGTTAAAGATAGCATTGAGGAAAAAGTAGATGAGCATGCTGATGAACCTTCTATTGAAGATCGTGAGTTAGCAAACGATTCTAAAACAGTAGACGGTCCTGATGATAAAGACCAGGATGTAAGTTCTAATGAAAAGGTCACATGCAACATGTGCGGTGATCCAAAGTGTCCACGGAAACTAGGCGAACCACACAAAAAGTGCATTCATTACAACGAATTAAAGAAAAAATAGGAGGAATTCATTATGAATAACGCATTAGGAATGATTGAAACTAAGGGTTTAGTTGCATCAATTGAAGCAGCTGATCAAATGGTAAAGGCAGCTAACGTAACATTAACAGGTCAGGAAAAGATCGGTAGTGGATTGGTAACTGTTATGATTCGTGGTGATGTTGGTGCTGTAAAGGCAGCTGTTGACGCTGGTGTCCAAGCTGCTGAAGGCGTTGGCGAAGTTGTATCATCTTACGTAATTCCACGTCCACATGAAGAAGTTGAAAAGATCTTACCAGGATCAAATAGTGACGCTGAATAATTAAAGTAAAGGAAGATTGTTTATGGATGAAGAACATTTAAGAACGCTTATTCGGGCTATTATTAAGGAAACACTTAATCCTAATCTTGTTCCGATTGGTGTTTCAAATCACCATGTTCACCTAACTGAAGAAGATTTTCAAAAACTCTTCCCAGGGCAAAAAATTGAAATGCTCAAAAAGTTACGCCAACATGCTGATTTTGCGGCAAAACAAACAGTGGATTTAATCGGACCAAAGGGAACCATCAAGCATGTTCGATTAATGGGGCCATACCGTTCACATTCACAGGTTGAAATTGCCCGATCTGAAAACTTTACTCTTGGAATTGATGCACCGATTAGAATGTCCGGTGACCTTGATGGTACCCCATCGATTAAAGTTCGTTCACCATATGCCGAAATTGAGGTTCAAGGTGTAATTGTTGCTAAGCGGCATATTCATATGAGCCTTGAAGATGCTAAGCGGTTTGGTGTTAAACTTGGTGATCCTATGCAGGTTGAGGTTGATGGTGACGGCGGACGTAAGACGATTTTTGATGATGTTGTTGCTCGTCCACGTGAGGATTTTGTTCTTGAAATGCATATTGATACAGATGAAGCCAATGCGGCAAATGTTGGACTAGGTAACAATTCTTACGGGAAGGTTATCATTAAAAAGAAAGATTAACTCTTTTAAGGATTACAAGGGGGTGAATAAATGGATAGCCTATTACAACAGGTTATGCACCGGTTAGAAGAACGGAAGCATACTAGTACGGAAGTTTCTTTTAATCAGCAGGTTACCCCACCTAGTGACCAGATTTTCTTGCGGAACGGTAAAGTTATTCTTAGAAATATATCAATTAGCCTAGTGAAGGATTTGTATTCAATGGAAAAGACTAATGCTTGGGTTAACTGGGTATTAGAAGGAATTAGCTATGATGTTAAATTTTACTTTTTGATTAATGAACAGATGGTTAATTTTATTCCACGAATGATGATTTTAGACTGGCCAATCCTCTTTGTTGTTAATAACGAATCGCCAGTGATTGCCAGTCATAATCGAATTATTACAAGAGGAGAGATAGCTGCTAAGCCAGATAAATCGATTCTTGTCAGATATCAACAGCAGCTTATCACTGATGAAGCAGTTGATATTTGTAACTATAAAAAAATAAAAATTAAGATTAGGACTGAAGAAAATTGTATATGGCGAGAGTAGTAGGCAGTGTTGTTGCAACCCAAAAAGATCCATCATTAGTAGGGAAAAAGCTAATGATTGTTCAACAAATTAATTCAGATCAGCAACCGGTTAGGTTTGAACAAGTAGCTGCTGATACAGTAAATGCCGGAATTGGCGATAATGTATTGATTGTAAGGGGTGCAGGTGCAAGACGTGCTGATAAAGAGCGTGATGAGGATCAAACTAGGGATGTTAATGATTGTACTATTGTAGGAATAATTGACCGTTTTGATAAGTAGTACACATTGGAGGAATTAAAATGGCTATTTACACAAAAGGTGGTGACAAAGGAGAAACAAGCTTATTTGACGGTACAAGAGTTCCTAAAGACTCTTTGCGGGTTGAAACTTATGGAACTTTTGATGAGTTAAATGCCAATATCAGTTTGGCAGATAAGTTTTGTGAAAGTAAACGTAATAAAAAACTTTTGCAAGAAGTCGAATATAAGATGTTTTTCCTTCAAGGTGAGATAGCTACCGAAAAGCGGCAATATTTTACTGATAAGAGCAAAATTATTACTGATGAAGATACCCGTCGATTAGAGAAAGTGATTGATGAGTATACAGCTAAGCTACCACCAGTTCATAGCTTTATCTTACCGGGTTCAAGTACTGCTGGTGCACAACTCCATGTTTGTCGGACAATTTGTCGGCGAGCAGAAAGATTATTTGTCAGATTATCAAAAGATGTTAAGTTTCGTCCTGAGTTAGAGCGATACGTAAACCGACTATCTGATTTTCTGTATATCGTGGCTCGTGATGAGGACTATGAAGATTTATTAAATAGTGTAACTGATGATGTAATTAAAATTTATCAACGTTATCAGGAAAAAAAGGACGTGCGTTAAGAATGAATGAAGAACAAATTAGCAAGATTGTTGAAAGCGTAATCAATAGTAATAATTCTAAGAACCTGTTTGATCGTCATAAGATGGAAAAGGTAATTGATGCAGCGGTTGCCCGTGCCAATGAACTTGGTGTAGGGGTAACAATCGCAATTATGAAAGCTGATCAAGTGCTTCAGATGAGTTACCACATGCCAAATGCTAACTTAGTAAGTTGTACGCTTGCACCTAAGAAGGCATGGTCTGCACTTGCTATGAAGGAACCAACAAAGGATATTAGCAAGGATATTCAACCTGGTGCCGGATTATACCAAATGGAAACGATGCTTGATGGTCGCTTAGCTTCATTTGCTGGTGGTATTCCATTGAAGATCAATGATGAAATTATTGGTGCAATTGGTGTTAGTGGCGGATTAGTTGAAGAAGATCAATCAATCTGTGAAGCTGCTGTTGCAGAATTCTTGAAGGAGAGTAAATAGATATGCAGATTAACGATATTGAAAGTGCTGTTCGCAAGATCCTAGCAGAAGAATTAGATAATGCTAGCTCTAACAGTGCGGCAGTTACTAATGATGATGGACATCGTGGTATTTTTACTAATGTTGATGACGCAATTGCTGCTGCTAAAGCTGCCCAAGAAGTATATCGTGACAAGCCAATTGCAGTGCGGCAACAGGTGATTGATGCTATCAAGGAAGGTTTCCGTCCTTACATTGAAAAGATGGCAAAGGACATTAAAGAAGAAACCGGAATGGGAACAGTCGAAGCAAAGATTGCTAAGTTGCACAATGCTTTGTACAACACTCCTGGTCCAGAAATTCTTGAACCGGTTGTCGAAAATGGTGATGGCGGAATGGTTATGTATGAACGGTTGCCATACGGTGTTATCGGTGCTGTTGGTCCAAGTACTAACCCATCCGAAACAGTTATTGCCAATGCAATTATGATGCTTGCAGGTGGAAATACCCTTTACTTTGGTGCTCACCCTGGTGCTAAGAATATCACTCGTTGGACGATTGAAAAGATGAATGATTTCATTGCTGATGCAACTGGTCTTCACAATTTAGTTGTAAGCATTGAAACACCAACAATTGAATCTGTTCAACAAATGATGCAACATCCTGATATTGCTATGCTTGCCGTAACCGGTGGACCAGCTGTTGTTCACCAAGCAATGACTAGCGGTAAGAAGGCTGTTGGTGCTGGCCCTGGTAATCCTCCTGCAATGGTTGATGCTACCGCTGATATTGACTTAGCTGCTCATAATATTATTGCTTCAGCTTCATTTGATAATGACATTTTATGTACTGCTGAAAAGGAAGTTGTTGCCGAAAGTAGTATTAAGGATGAATTAATCCGCAAGATGCAAGATGAAGGTGCATTTGTTGTTAACCGTGAACAGGCTGACAAACTCGCCGATATGTGCATCCAAGACAACGGTACTCCTGATCGGAAGTTTGTTGGAAAGGATGCAACCTACATCTTAGATCAAGCTAATATTCCATATACTGGTCACCCGGTAGAAATTATTTGCGAATTGCCAAAGGAACACCCATTGGTAATGACTGAAATGTTGATGCCAATCTTACCAGTTGTTTCTTGCCCAACATTTGATGATGTTTTGAAGACTGCTGTTGAAGTAGAACAAGGAAACCACCATACTGCAACTATTCACTCCAACAACTTAAAGCATATTAATAATGCTGCTCACCGGATGCAATGTTCGATCTTCGTTGTTAACGGTCCATCCTATGTTGGAACAGGTGTTGCTGATAATGGTGCTCACTCAGGTGCTTCAGCATTAACAATTGCTACGCCAACTGGTGAAGGAACTTGTACTGCAAGAACCTTTACGCGTCGTGTTCGTTTGAATTCGCCACAAGGGTTCTCAGTTCGTAATTGGTACTAATGGGAGGCATAATGCCGATGGAAAAATTTAGTATGCCAACCCGAATTTATTCGGGAACAGATAGTTTGAAGGAATTAGAAACCCTTCATAATGAACGAATTTTGTTAGTTTGTGACTCATTCTTACCTGGTAGTGACACATTAAAGGAAATTGAGAGTCATATTAACAAGAGTAATAAATGTGAAATTTTCTCTGATGTTGTCCCTGATCCACCACTAGATAAAATCATGGAAGGGGTTCAACAGTTCTTAAAGCTGAAACCAACAATTGTAATTGGTATCGGTGGTGGTTCTGCAATGGACACCGGTAAGGGAATTCGTTTCTTCGGTGAAAAGCTTGGCAAGTGCAAAATTAATGAATATATTGCAATTCCAACAACCAGCGGAACCGGTTCAGAAGTTACTAATACTGCGGTTATTTCTGATACTAAGGAACACCGGAAGATTCCGATTCTTGAAGATTACTTAACACCAGATTGTGCATTGCTTGATCCTAAGTTAGTAATGACAGCACCAAAGAGTGTTACTGCCTACTCAGGAATGGATGTATTAACTCATGCTCTTGAATCATTGGTTGCTAAGGACGCTAATTTGTTTACCGTTGCATTATCAGAAGAAGCCATTGATGCGGTAACTAAGTATCTTGTTGAATGTTATCGTCATGGCGATAATGTCGATGCACGAAAGATCGTTCACGAAGCATCAAATATTGCCGGAACAGCCTTTAACATTGCTGGACTAGGTATTTGCCACTCAATTGCCCACCAATTAGGTGCTAACTTCCATGTTCCTCATGGTTTAGCAAACACAATGTTATTGCCATATGTTGTTGCATACAATGCTGAACACTGTGAAGAAGCCTTACACAAGTTTGCAATTGCCGCTAAGAAAGCCGGAATTGCTGCACCTGGCGTTGGTGACCGTTTGGCTGTTAAGCGGCTGATTGCAAAGATTCGTGAAATGGCACGGCAAATGAATTGTCCAATGACTCTCCAAGCATTTGGAGTTGACCACGCAAAAGCAGAAGCAGCTGCTGATACGGTTGTTGCTAATGCGAAGAAGGATGCAACATTCCCAGGCAATCCAGTTGTTCCTTCAGATGATGATCTGAAGATGATTTACGAAGCAATAATTCGTTAACTTAGTTTATTTGGAGTGATTAGATGTCTAAAAAAATACTTGCAATTAATTCTGGTAGTTCATCAATCAAGTTTAAACTTTATTTGATGCCAGAAGAAAAATTATTAATTAGCGGCTCTGCAGAAAATCTCGGTTCTTCAACAAGTCAGCTTTCATATAAAACTGAAAAAACTGGAGAAACTAGACAACTACCATTAAAAAATCATTCAGAAGCAATTGATCATATAATTGATGTTCTGATGACAAGCGGGGTTGTCAAGGATAAGTCTGAAATTTACGGTGTTGGTCACCGTATCTCTCATGGTGGGAGCTACTATAAGCATGCAGTAGCGGTCACTCCAGAAGTAGAAAAACGAATTGATGAATTAAGGGTATTATCCCCTCTCCATAATCCAAATGGTTTAGCGGGAATAAAGGCTTTTGAGAAATTTCTTCCAGATGCCAAAGAAGTTGTTACTTTCGATAATTCGTTCCATCATACGATTCCTAAAAAGGCTTATATGTATGCTTTGCCATATGAGTTTTATGAAAAATATCAAATTCGTCGTTATGGTTTCCATGCTCCTTCCCACCAATATGTTTCTGAAAAGGCACGGGAATTATTTGGAAAAGAAAAGACGCGCCGCATGATTACATGCCATTTGGGTAATGGATCGAGCGTTTCAGCAATTTTAGACGGGAAGTCAGTTAACTCATCGATGGGCTTTACGCCTTTAGCAGGGGTTGTAATGGGAACCCGTTGTGGGGATATTGATCCAGAAATAATTCCATTTTTAGAAGAAGAACTTAACATTGATTCTCACGAAATGCGCCGAATCATGAATGAAGATTCCGGTTTAAAGGGATTATCAGGGATTTCTAATGATGAACGGGAAATTGAAAGTGCGGCTAAAAATGGTAATGAACGTGCTCAGTTAGCATTAGATGTATTTGTTCACTCGATTCAGCAATATATCGGTGCTTATACAACTGATCTTGATGGATTAGACACCTTAGTATTTACTGCGGGAATTGGCGAACATGCTGCTTATATTCGTAGTCAAATTTGTAAAAACCTTGATTATCTTGGGGTTAAGATTGATGAAGAAAAGAATAAGCAGAATGCGCTTAGCATTGAAGCACCGGATAGTAAAGTTAAGGTTGCAGTTATTCCGACAAACGAAGAAATTATTATTGCTCGTGATGTAATGAATGTAACTCAGCAACAGTAGGATAGAGATGGTGTTATGGCTAGACAGGATATTCAACGAACAATTCAAGAGTATGTTCCAGGTAAGCAGGTGACATTAGCCCATATTGTAGCCAATCCTACGCCAGATATTTACGAAAAATTGGGAATTCAGACACCTAAAAATGCACTTGGGATTCTAACAATTACGCCTAGTGAAGCATCAATTATTGCTGGTGATATTGCAACAAAATCCAGTAACGTTACGTTAGGCTTTATTGATCGTTTTAGTGGGTCAGTTGTTATCGTCGGTGAAGTTTCCGAGGTTGAATCGGCTTTGCGTCATGTTGTTGATAAACTGCATGCATTACTAGGTTTTGATGTTCCTGAGATTACACGAACATAGTTTAGAAGTGTATTCATTCAGTAAATTGTATGAATACACTTCTTTAGAAAGGAGGGGGATGCAAAATGACGACGCACCAGCGGATCTTGACGTTTAATAACGGTTTTAATTTTCGTGATCTTGGCGGGTATAAGACGCTAAACGGTCAGGTCTTAAAATGCAACACTCTCGTTCGTTCTGCGCATCTCTCCTATTTTGATCGATTTGAGCAACGAGAACTTTATAGGTATGGCATAAGGGCAGTGATTGATTTCCGCTCAACATCAGAAGTTGCATTGTATCCGGACCAATTAACATCATTGATAAAGTATATTCGAATACCAGTATTTGATAATGATATTACTGAGAGCAACGTTGATATTATTGAAGCGCGGAAAGTATTTTCTAAAGATCCGCGAGCGGGCTTTAATCGGATGCTATCTGTGTATCGCCAATTTGTTACTAATGAGCAAGCGCAGGAAGCTTTTCATCAATTTATAAAAAAACTATGCTTGCATTCAACGCAGGGCGGAATTTTGTTCCATTGTTCAGCAGGAAAAGATCGAACAGGGTTAGCAGCTATTTACTTGCTAAGTTTGCTCGGTGTTCCAGAATCCACAATTTATGAGGATTATATTTTAACTAATAAAACTTCTGTTAAAAGAATAAAGGAACGGTTGCGCTTTGCTGTGGAGGCTGATTTGGGTGAGAATTACTTGCACTCAATTTATGATCTTTCAACAGCTAACAAGTGTTATTACAATCAGGCAATCTCTCTAATCAATTCTAAATATGGCGGAATGCAAAATTATTTACATGATGTATTGCAAATTAGTAATTCAATGGTTGAACAGTTAAAGTATCTATACTTAGAAAAGTAATTTAAGTTGTTTGAATACTTGAATAAAGATGGGCAAAAGCTTAATTTTACGGTTAAGCTTTTGCCCATCTTACGATATGATTAAAATAAGTAAAGCGGTAACATTATTAACCGCTTTATTTATACATAATTATTTTAGGTGATAGTAATGACAACTCTTCTTTTAATCCGTCATGGTGAAACTTATGCAAATCGGCTAAATTATATTCAGGGAACGCTAAATAATAGGCTTGCAACACTAACAGAGCAGGGGATTGCAGATGCAAAAGCCTATCAAGAAGTGTTAAAGCATAACCAAATTGATTTTGCTTACACTAGTCCGTTAAAAAGGGCATTAGCAACCAGTAAAATCATTTGTAATCACACCAATATTAATGTGCGGGTTGATTCACGACTGTCAGAAATCTCATATGGACAGTGGAACGGAACGGCGATTGCTGACTTGAAAAGGCAGTACACAACATATTTTGATTCGGAAACCAATGATGTTTATCCGCACTCGATTGAAATCAACAATGGTGAAAGCTTCGCACATGCACGGAAGAGAGTCTGGACGTTTGTTACTGAAATTTCACGAGAATATCCTAGTCAAACAATCTTAGTTGTGACACACGGCTGGGTAATCAAAAATATTATCTCTTTGTGTTTGAATAACACAGACGGTACTGCTTTTAAGAATCCGCGAAATTTGAGTGTTAGTAAAATTCAAGTTGATCCGGTGACTGGAAAGCAGAAGGTATGTTATTATAACAGGCCACTTAAAGGAATTGGTAAATTATGAATCTTTTGGCAGTCATAATGATTTTTATCGGGTTGAACATTGATACCTTCATTGCCTTATTATTCGTTTTACGAAACTATAACTATCGATTGCCAATTATTACTTTTGTTACAGCAACGATTACGTTATGGATTTTAGGAGTAGTGTTAGGAAAAGGCTTAGCAGCGCTTTTTCCTGACTGGATTACTGGCTTTATGGGAATCGTTTTAATTTTTCTAGCAGTATTCGGTCAAAATGACGATGATAATGAGAACATTAACACTGGCTTTATATCATTATTCTTGTTTTGTTTAAGCCTTGGCGGTGATAACTTAGCCGTTTATATTCCCTGGGCGGTAAATTTATCGTGGCTGGAAATACTCCAAATTGGAATAATTTTTACAATTTGTTCAGTTATCCTTATCTTATTAGGGAAAGCAATTATCTCATTCGGTCCGATTGCAGGATTATTAGAAAAATATGGTAATTATGGAAGTAAGATCGTATACGTTTTAGCAGGATTATATATAATTTGGAATAGTCATTTAATAAATCACTTGTGGATATTGATTAGTTAAGTTCTGCAAGCAATTTATCGATATTGATATTTTTAACGGCGGAGATGGGGATAACCTTTTTGACTCCGGCACTAAGCAATAGTTTTTTTGAATATTCAATATCAGCTGGGTCATTTACCAAATCAATTTTAGTAATAACGCCGATTGTTGGCTTACTAAACATTGAGCAGAAACCAGCAGGGAAAACCAATCGCTTATCAACGGCGCTTTGCAATAAAACCACGATATCCGCATCCATTGAAGTTACACGGAGCGTGCTCATCATATTGTGATGTTCCATGTATTCACCTGGTGTGTCAATAATATTTGAAGTGAACTCAACAGCTTGCGTTTTGTTATATCTAATTTGCTGATGTTCTAAACGTTGGGTAAGTGTTGTTTTTCCACAAGCGATTGCACCAATAAACATAGTCCTTTTCATGTTACTGCCTCCAGTAAATTCTATAAAATTATACTATTTAACTGTATTATAATAAAAGCGGTTACACATAGCCATGGAATATTAAATAATTAAGTGAGGAATACAAAATGTTAACGGCACATGTAGTTTATGCCACAATGACTGGCAATAATGAGGAAGTTGCAAATATTGTTTGTGATAGTTTAACGAATTTAAACGTAAAAGTGATTGAGTCAGAGATTTCTCAGACGGATGTTACTGAGTTTGCTAAGGCCGACATTTTAGTTGTATGCGCATATACATATGACGAAGGCGCAATGCCCGAAGAGGGACTAGATTTTTATGATGACCTCCAGGAAACTGATTTGACGGGCAAGGTTTATGGAGTTGCGGGCTCAGGCGATAAATTCTATGGTGAATATTTTAATACAACCGTTGATCACTTTGATGAAGCATTTAAAAAAGCAGGGGCAACATCAGGGGCTGAAAAAGTGAAGATCGATTTAGAGCCTTATGAAGAAGATATTGAACGCTTAAATACATTTGCAAAAGGATTGGTTGAAACTGCAACTAAGTAAGTAGTTTGAAAGGAATGGTTATAATGGCAAGAGTTGGGGTATTAATTGGTAGCTTAAGTAAAGATTCATACAGTCGAAAGGTAGCTGATTATTTTACTGCTCTTCCTACTAGTCTTGAGTTTGTAGAGTTGAATTACTCAATTTTACCGTTCTATAATCCGGATTTAGAAAAAAAGCCGCCAATCGAATGGCAAGCTTTTAGAAAAGCAACAGATAGTGTTGACGCATTACTGATTGTGACACAAGAGTATAATTATTCGATTCCAGGGGGATTGAAAAACGCATTAGATGTTCTTTCAGTTCCTTCGCCCAATCAGCATTTGATGGGAAAGCCAGTATTAGCAATGACTGATTCTGCAGGCGAAAAAGGCGGTATTATTGCTAATGCGCACCTTCACCAGGTATTACGGTACTTGGGGATGAGGGTAATGAATTGTACAATTGCGATTGGTAATGTTCAATCAGTCTTCAAGGATGGCCGTAATCATGATGTAAAACTCGCAAGCCGTTTAGCTCAGGATATTAAAGATTTTGCCAAATTTATTGGTGAGAGTAACTTGCCATATCAAGCATGTATTGATATGGGGCATAATTTCTGCTATTCGCCAAATGAATTGGCATTATTAGATGGTTCAGGAACTAAGATTGCGACAATCACATTGGATAATTCAGAGAGAAAAACGGTAGTGATTAAGGAAGTTACAGTGGCTCCTGAATATCGCGGTCAAGGACTCGCAAATAAGATAATGACAACGCTAATGTGGCTTGTTGAAGGAGCAGATCGCCAAGTAAAGGCTAATTGTTCATTTGCTAAAAGCTATTTAGAGACACATCCGCAATTTCAAAATATTTTTGTAAAGTAAAAGAGAAACTACACTCAGATTGATTAATTCTGAAGTGTAATTTCTCTTTTTTTGTGGGCTAATGAAACACGTCTTTACTGTTGCGGTAGAGTACATCCTGTTGTTGATCAAGGTAGTTGGCATATCGGGCAGCTGCAAAGAAGTAATCAGAAAGGCGATTAATGAAGGTCAGCACGTCTTGGTTTATTTCCTCTTCCTGCATCAATAGAACAATACGTCTTTCTGCGCGGCGAGTAGTTGTTCGCGCAACATGTAGCGCTGAAGCTACTTGACTGCCGCCCGGAAGGATGAATTTTTTAACTGCTGGCACCGTTTCTGTATAAGTGTCAATCTTTTGTTCAAGCCAAGCTGTCGGTTCTTTTTGATGAAATTCAAATGAATGTCGTTCATCTTCAGCAGGAGTTGCTAAATCGTGCCCGCAATCGAATAGCAGCTGTTGTATTTCTTCTAATTCATTAGATAGCTTTGCTGTTTGTGGGGTTAAAAGCGATCTGGTATAGCCAACCCACGAATTAAGCTCGTCGATTTCTCCATATGCCTCAACACGTGGATCGCTTTTGAAGAGGATTTGCTTTCCGATGATCCTTGTTTGACCTTTGTCGCCATTCTTGGTGTAGATTTTCATTTGACATAATCCTTTCATCATTTTGCCCTAATTTTACTACTTAAACAATAATGAATTAACTCATTTTACAATAGTCGTCTAAATAATACTAAAAGCAGTTAAAAAACTCAAAAAAATAATGCTATCACATCGAAATTAAATAGTAGTTAACGCAAATTGCAAAAATATACTAATGGCTTTGCAAAAAAAGACAAAAATGGGGACTGCAAGAAACTAATAATAATTTTTTATTAACTAATCCAAATATGATTAATCTTTCTTTGTCATATCTGTTGTTAACTATTGAACTTGTGAAACTAACATCGTAATCTAATAAGCGTATAAGAAAGCGTTTGCTATAGAACTGGCGGTGGTATTGTGAGCAAGATTCATCATGGCGGAAATGTTGAGGAAATTGCGGAAAAATTGAATGTTCCCATGGAGGAAATTAAGGATTTTAGCGCAAACATTAATCCACTCGGCTTCCCTTCGGATCTTTGGAATGTATTAGTTCAATCATTTGCTAACATTGAAGTTTATCCTAACCCTAAGTACCCGGAACTAAAAAAGGCGATTGCACAGCATCTGGGGATAAATTCAGATGACGTATTTGTAGGAAATGGTGCAACAGAAATATTAGACGAAACAATTAGGGCTGAAAAAGCAACTGATGCCTTGGTCTTAGCACCAACTTTTGGTGAATATGAACGGTTGTTTGAGCGGATCGGAGTAAAGACGCACCATTATTATTTGCAAGAAGAAAATAATTTTGCGTTAGAAATAAATGAACTTATTGACTTATTAAAAACTCATCATGAAATAACGGTTATTTGTTTAACCAGCCCTAATAACCCAACCGGTCAGATGATTTCCCTAAAGGATCTACGGAAGCTTGCTGATTTTTGTAACAAGCATCATCGGCTACTAATCTTAGACGAATCATTTATAGATTTGACAATTGATGAGCAACCAAGCTTTGTCAATGAGTTAACGGACCAGGATAGAGTATATATTGTTCGTGCGGCAACTAAATTTTTTGCAATACCTGGATTACGGTTAGGCTATGGAATTACAAAAAATGCCAAGCTTAAAACTTTGCTGAAGATTCAAGAAAATACATGGTCAGTTAATGGAATTGCCGATGTGTTTGGTCAAAATATGTTTAGAGCTAAAAAGTATATTGAATTAACCCATCAATGGCTAGATGTACAGCAACCAGCACTATATGATGCACTTAAAAAGATTCCAGCAATAAAAGTTTTTCCTAGCATTACTAATTTCTTCTTATTCAAATGTACTGAGCCTGATTTACGAGAGAAATTGATAAGACAGCGAATTTTGATTCGACAGTGCGACGATTATGAGGGACTTGGAGCACAATATTACCGAGTGGCAGTGAAAGGTCCCCAGGATAATGTATTGCTTGTGAATACGCTAAAGAAAATTTTAGGGCGTGATGAACGATGAAAAAAGTTTTGATTGCAGGGGTAACAAGTGGCTCAGGCAAAACGACAGCAGTTCTTGGAATCTTAAAAGCACTGAACGACCAGTATAAAATTCAATCATACAAGGTTGGACCTGATTATGTTGATACAAAATTTCATACTAGAATAACTAAACGTCCCGCACGTAATCTTGATAATTATCTCGTGCCCGAACCAGCAACGTTAAATTATTTATTCACGGCTGGTACAAAAGGAATTGATTTAGGAATTGTTGAAGGTGTTATGGGATTATACGACGGGCTAGGAACTGATAAGGATGCTTATTCGACAGCCAGTATCGCTAAGCAGTTAAATATTCCGGTCATTTTAGTAATTAACGCGCGTGCTACTTCAACATCAGCTGCAGCAATCTTAAAGGGCTTTATTGAGTTTGATCCTGCTGTACCGATAAAGGGAGTCATTATTAATAATGTAATGAGCAAAAATCATTATGAACTGATTGCAGGAGCGATTCATCGATACTTGAACTTACCGGTTTTAGGTTACCTACCGCATAATGAAGCATTGAGTTTGCCATCACGCCAATTAGGATTAGTCCCAGATGATGAGTTGCCAAATATTGATAAAAAAATCTCATTAATAGCGGAAGAAGTTAAGAAACATGTTGATCTTGAGCAATTGGTTGAAATTGCAAGTCCGCTTACTAGGGTTGATAGTGATCCGTTTTCAGGAATAAAGGTAAAGCTTCGGTTAGGAATTGCTAAAGATAAGGCATTTAACTTTTACTATGCGGATAACTTAAGCTTGCTTAAAAAAGCAGGCGTTGAATTAGTTCCGTTTAGCCCTCTTAAAGACAAGAAGCTTCCCAATGTGGACGCTTTGTATATTGGCGGTGGCTACCCAGAAGAGTTTGCTGCACAACTGGCCGCAAATACGGCAATGAAAAACGAAATAATGGCATTTTCTCAAGCCCGAAAGCCAATTTATGCTGAATGTGGTGGCCTAATGTACTTGGGAAAAACATTACGAGAAGAGAATAAGACTTACTCAATGGTTGGGGTTTTTGATGGCGAGAGTCAAATGACCTCGCGTTTAAAGAAATTTGGCTATTGTGTTGCATATCCTAAACAAGATTGCTTGCTAGGAAACGCAGCCCAAAAGATCATTGGACATGAATTCCACCATTCTACGTTTATACCCCTAGATAAGAATCTAACTTCAGTTCTTAATATGCAGAAAATTCGGGACAACAAAATAGTGGATACATGGGATGGCGGATATCAAGTAAGAAGAACGTTTGCAAGCTATCTCCATGTTCATTTCTATCAAAATCGGCAATTATTCATTCAATTTTTGCGAAACTTAGGAGCTGAGGTGCAATGAACATTGTAATTATGGTGTTGCTTGCGTTTATCCTCGATCTTTTAATTGGTGATCCCCATCCTTGGCCACACCCGGTAAAAGCAATTGGACGATTAATCGCAGTGTTAACAAAGAAGTTTAATAAGCCAGAGTATTCTAGGAAAAAGCGTAAATATTTAGGCGTAGCAACATGGCTGATTACGGTTGGTGGCACTGGACTTGTAGCCTATATTGTAATGCGGTTAGCGATGTTTAATTACTATTTATACATGATTGTGGGGACATACTTAAGCTACACTTGTTTGTCTGCTCGGCAATTAGCAATTGAAGCAGAAAAGATAATGAAAAGTCTTAAGCAGGGAAACCTCAAAAAAGCGCGTTACCAAGTAGGGATGATTGTTGGTCGTGATACCGAGAATTTAAGTGCTGAAGAAGTTACTAAAGCAACAATTGAGACAGTTGCCGAAAATACGAGTGACGGTGTGGTCGCCCCGCTGTTATTTTTAGTTATCGGCGGGCCGGTTCTCGGATTAATGTATAAAGCAATCAACACGCTGGATTCGATGGTTGGATATAGAAATGAAAAGTATCGGGATTTTGGTGAATTTTCCGCTAAGGTGGATGACATCGCAAACTACATCCCAGCCCGATTAACGTGGCTTTTCCTAATAATCAGCAGTTGGGTGCTTCGTGATGATACTAGCGAAGCGGTTGCAGTTGGTAAAAGAGATTGTGAGAAGCACTTAAGTCCCAATAGCGCATTTAGTGAGGCAGTAGTAGCAGGAGCACTTCATCTTCAGCTGGGTGGCCCGCACTATTACTTTGGCGAGTTAGTAAAAAAGCCATATATTGGAAATAATCATCTAGTAGTTGCGGCTAACTGGCATTTAAGGCGGACGATTACGATGTTATATATGGCATCATTGCTTAGCTTAGGATGTTTTGAACTTATTAGATTATTAATTGTTTGGAAGTGAGAAGGATGGAAAAAGAAAGTTATATTACAATTCCCCATCAAATAACCGATAAGAGTTTTCAAATTATTCAAGAAGAGATTGAAAAGATAGACCCTGATTATCGATTTGAGAATCCGTTACAAGAAGCAGTAATCAAACGGGCAATTCATACAACTGCTGATTTTGATTATTTAAGGAATTTGAAGTTTACCCATAATGTATTGGAAAAAATAAAAGGTGTCTTGATGAATCGGGGAGTTATCTATACTGATACTACCATGGCATTGTCGGGAATTAATAAGCGGCGATTGGATAAACTTGGTGTGAGCTATCATTGTTTGATTCGTGATCCTCAAGTTATCGAAATGGCTAAAGAGAAGGGGATTACTCGTTCGATGGCCGCTGTTGAAGTAGCAGCTAATGATTCACGACAAAAAATATTTATTATCGGGAACGCACCAACTGCCCTTTGCAAAATCATTGAGATGGTCAATGAAAATCAATTGGAAACAGCAGCCGTAATTGGTGTACCGGTTGGTTTTGTTGAAGCAACTGAGAGTAAGCAGGCACTGTATGAATCAAATATTCCGGCAATTGTAGCACTCGGTAGAAAGGGTGGAAGTAATCTGGCTGCGGCACTGATTAATGCCGTGATGTACAACATGGATATTGAAAAGTTAGGTGATGAATATGGCCGTCACACCAAACAATAATTCAGAAGATAATTACGTTTACTATAACGGGCGTAAACTGCGGAAAGGATTTACAACCGGAACAACGGCGACTGCAGCAACAGTAGCGGCAATTAGGACGTTGCTAAATCAGGAGCCGCAAGAGACGGTAACAGTACATGCGGCTAATGGTAAAATAGCAATTTTTGATGTTGAACAAACAGATTTTGACGAACAACAAGCAAGCTGTGCGATAAAAAAGGATGGCGGCGATGACCAGGATGCAACTGATGGCACGTTGATCTTTGCAACGGTAAAGTTACGTGACGATAATGAGATTCATCTTGATGGCGGTAAAGGCGTTGGGAGGGTAACTAAAGAAGGCCTTGCCAATAAGCCCGGAATGCCAGCCATAAACCCAACACCACGGCGGGTTATCAAGGCTGCGGCACGTGAAGAATTAGGTGAGAAGCGCGGCGTAGATATCGTTATTTCGGTTCCAGAAGGCGAAAGAATAGCAAAGCTTACCTATAATCCGCGGTTAGGAATCGTTGGTGGCATTTCGATTTTAGGAACAAGCGGTGTTGTTACTCCGATGTCTGAATCGAGTTGGAAACACTCAATTTCAATTGAGATGAATATTCATAGAAAACGTGGCGATAACACTATTGTATTAGTTCCAGGAAACTATGGTGAGGACTTCGCCAAGGATGAGCTTGGGATCCCGAATGCCAAGATCGTACAGATGAGTAACTTTGTTGGTTATGTTTTACATGAAACTCAGCGGCTTGGTTTTACTAAAGTGCTAATTGTTGGAGACTTAGGGAAAATGATTAAAGTTGCTGGCGGAATTTTTTCTACTCATAGTAAAGATGCGGATGCTCGCGCTGAAATAATGGTTGCTAACCTTGCTTTAATGGGTGGCGTGCCAACAGCATTTTTACGAAAGATTAACCAGTGTTTAACAACAATTTCAATGATTAAAATGATTGATGAAGCCGGTTATCAAGACGTATACCAGATGATTGCCGATAAGATTAAGCTGCGTGCAGAAAAATTACTTGCCCATCGTGAACCACACGTTGAAATTGATGCAGTAATATTTTCTCGTGAGAGCGGCTTCTTAGCTGCAAGCAAACCGTTTCAGGAGATCAAGGGTGAGTGGCAATGATTACAGTATTAGGAATCGGTCCAGGTGATCAAGAATACATGCTGCAAGGAACACACAAATATCTAGCCCAAGCGGATGTGGTGATTGGTTCATCACGACAATTGGCTATTTTTTCAGATATGGCGGAAAAACACATGAAACTACCTCGGTTAGCTGAATTAAAAGATTACTTAGAAGCTAATCCACAAAAGAATATAGTGTTGCTTGCGTCAGGTGACCCGCTCTTATATGGTATTGGAACCTGGGTAAAGAACCAATTGGGTAGTCAGAATATCAAAATTGTTCCGGGGATTAGTTCAGTTCAATATATGTTTCACCAATTACAAATATCGATGAATGACTGTTACCTAACGAGTAGTCATGGTCGTACGCCAGACTTTGATTTCTTGTTAAAACATCCGAAAGTGGGAATGGTAACTGATAAGGTAATTGGCCCCTACGAAATAGGTCAGGAAATAAAAAAACGTGGTCTCCATCGAATTATTTACGTGGGGGAGAAGCTTAGCTATCCTGATGAACAAATAACTAAGTATGATGAGCAAACGATTGAGAATCGTGATTATGAGATGAATGTGGTGATTATTACCAATGCGTGATGATGAGTTCTTAAGAAATAAGGTACCGATGACTAAATCAGAGGTACGGGCAATTAGTATTGACAAACTAGATTTAAGCAATAAGAAATCGATGTTAGATGTTGGTGCAGGAACTGGGAGTATTAGTATTCAAGCTGCCCGTGAATTTAAACAATTAGCTGTAACGGCAGTTGAAATGAATCCAGATGGTATCGATATCATTCAGCAAAATATAAATAAATTTGGCTTGAATAATATCAAATTAGTTCAGGGTACCGCTCCAGCAGATATACCAGACCAAAAATATGATGCAATCTTTGTTGGCGGTAGCGGTACACACCTTAATGAAATTATTCGTTTTGCAAGCACTCATTTAAATGAAGGCGGTGCAATTGGCTTGAACTTTATTTTGTTTGAGAATGCAATGCAGGTTGAAAAATTATTACAAGATAATGGATTTAAGGAGATTGAATTAATTGAAGTCGGTGTTTTGCGCTGGCATAAATTAGGCAAAGGACATTTCTTTAAGCCGAATAATCCAACAATTATTGTGAGCGCACAAAAGTAGAAAGGATGATAAAAATGGCAATTGTAAGTTTTGTAGGTGCAGGTCCTGGTGAAACAGACTTAATTACGTTAAAGGGATATAAATTATTATCTGAGGCTGATGTAGTAATTTACGCCGGTTCATTAATTAACACAGACTTACTAGATTATTGCAAAGATGGTGCTGAAAAGTATGATAGTGCCAAAATGACCTTAGACGATATCGTTGATCGAATGGAAGAATCAGTAAAAAACGGTAAATCAGTCGTACGGCTACAAACTGGTGATTTTTCAATTTATGGGTCAATTCGTGAACAAATTGAAGAAATGAAAAAACGCGGAATAAAATATCAATGTGTTCCTGGGGTCAGTTCATTTCTTGGTGCAGCTTCAAGCATGGGTGTTGAGTATACAGTCCCAGAAGTTGCGCAGAGTGTCATTATTACAAGAATGGCGGGACGTACGCCGGTACCAGAAGGCGAATCGCTTAAATCATTAGCTCAGCACCAAACCTCAATGGTAATTTTCCTTTCTGTTCAGGGAATTAGAAAAGTAGTTGAACAACTTGAGGAAGGCGGATACCCATCAGATACGCCAGCTGCAGTTATTTATAAAGCAACCTGGCCTGATGAAAAAGTTGTGCGCGGAACACTAGCAGATATAGCTGAAAAGGTCCATGACGCTGATATTCGCCGGACTGCATTGATTATGGTTGGAAAGTTCCTTGGGGATGAATACAATTACTCACACCTTTATGATGCAGGCTTTAGTACAATGTTCCGTAAAAAGAGTAAGTAAAAATGAAACGGTTTGTGATCATAGCGTTAACAGCAGGTGGTGCGAAAACTGCCCGTCAATTGCAAGAACACTTACAAGAACAGTCATATCATACGGAAGTCGTCTTACCACAACGGTTAGCTCAAGGGAAAGAAAATTATTATCCTAAGGGCGAATTTACAGCGACGATGCATCGACTATTTAAACAGTATGATTGTGTTATTTGCATAATGGCAACGGGGATTGTAGTCCGTTCATTGGCAGCAGTAATTGTTGATAAGACGGTAGATCCTGCTGTTATCGTAATGGACGAGCAGGCTAACAGCGTAATTAGTCTTCTTTCAGGACACGTTGGCGGAGCAAATCAATGGACAAGATTAATTGCTAGGTTAACAGGAGCAACCCCGGTTATTACAACTGCAACAGATACGGAAAAGGTTCAATCACTTGATATTTTGGCAAAACGAGTTAATGGTTGGTACCCAAATTTTAAAGAAAACACGAAAAAAATAAACCGATTATTAGCTGAAGGTAACAAGGTTGAACTATATATTGAACCCTACTTACGACACTATGTAAAGCAGTTCGATGGATTTGAAGTATTAACAAAGATAAATGAGTATCAAGATGGGGTGCCGTTAGTTATCGTTTCAGATCGCTCTGGATTCGCTAAAAATAAAGATGCTATCCACGTTATTCCGCGGGTTAATGTCCTTGGGATTGGGTGTCGGAAGAATGTCACTAATGAGATGATGCAACAAACATTTGCTGAATTTTGCGCAAAACATCATTTATTATGGGAATCAATTGTAAAGATAGCCTCAATTGATATTAAAAAGAACGAACCGGCAATTCAATATTTAGCTCAGGTGTTTAATATTCAAGTGGAGTTCTACTCGGCTCACGAATTGGAGCACGCAAGCGTTAATTATCCTGAGTCGGCTTTTGTCCTAAAGACGGTTGGAGTTGGAAATGTTGCTTGTGCAGCTGCTGATTATGCGAGCGGTGAGCGAAACGCTACAGAAAGATATGCTAACCACGAAGTAACAATAGCACTTAGTCGGTTACACGAGATATAGGAGGAAATAAGATGTTATATGTAGTTGGATTAGGACCAGGATCAAAAGAGTTGATGACAGAAGAAGCACGCCAGGTAATTGAAAATACTCATACAATTGTCGGCTATGCCACTTATGTCCGTTTAATTGAAGACATGATTGAAGGCAAGGAATTAGTTGTTACTGGAATGCGTGGTGAGATTGAACGGTGTAAAAAAGCGCTTGAAATTGCAGCAACAGGAAAAGATGTTGCAATTATTTCAAGTGGTGATGCTGGTATTTATGGGATGGCAGGACTAGTTCTTGAATTAGCTGGCAAGATGGATACCCATGTCGATGTCAAAGTGATTCCTGGTGTAACTGCAAGTATTGCAGCAGCAGCTCATCTTGGCGCACCATTGATGAATGATTTTTGTCACATTAGTTTGAGTGATCTAATGACACCGTGGGATGTAATTACAGAACGAGTCGATGCAGCAGCTAAGGCTGACTTTGTAATTTGCCTTTATAATCCACGTAGTAAAGGTCGTCCACACCATCTTCGTAAGGCTTTAGATATTATTCTCAAGTATAAGTCGCCTGATACTGTTGTTGGAATTGGTAAAGATGTTGCTCGGCCAAAAGAGATTGATAAGGTTACAACGATTAAAGATCTTGATGAAACTGAAATTAATATGACTTCAATTGTCATCGTTGGTAATAAAAATACATATGTTGAAGATGGCAGAATGATTACTCCACGAGGTTATACCTTATGATTCTTTTATTGGGTGGAACTACAGAAAGCTTAGCCGTTGCGGATGAATTGACTAAACATAAGGTTCCGTTTGTCTTATCGGTTATTAGTGATTATGGTGCGGAACTGGCCCGCCGTCATGCTAAAAACATTGTTGAAACAACATTTACTGATGAAAGTCTGTTAAGTTTTTGCCACGATAACCAAATCAGCTTCATTCTTGACGCTACTCATCCTTTTGCCCGAGTCATTTCACAACTAGCAATGGACAAGGCAAATGAACTCCAAATACCTTATTTGCGTTATGAACGCCAGAATATTTACAGCAAAAACGCCAAATTAAAAATGGTGGACTCATTAGAAGAAGCTTGTGAGTATTTAAGGACGGTAAAGGGGAACGTTTACTTATCAACTGGAAGTAAAACGGCACCGGAATATGCGGAAAAATTGGGCGTTGACCGATTACACGTCAGGGTCTTACCAACAACCCGCGTAATGGAGAATTTAACTGCAGCGGGGTTTATTGCATCTCAAATTGACGCGATTCAAGGCCCCTTTACAGTAGCATTAAATTATGAATTATTTAAGCGTGCCAATTCAGTTGTGGTTGTTACAAAAGAAAGCGGGCGCCAAGGCGGAATTCAGGAAAAAATTGCCGCATGTGAACAATTACAAATTCCGTGTATTATTATTCGTCGACCGCAATTAAATTATCCTGCGGTAGTTGCTGATTTGAGCGAGCTAAAAGAGTATTTGGAGGAAAATTATGAGTGGTAGAGTAACGCTCCTCGGTGCAGGTCCTGGGAATCCTGAACTATTAACATTAATCGGTAAACGGCGGCTGGGAGAGGCTGACGTAGTATTATATGATCGGTTAATTGATCCATCATTATTATCATTTACAAATGATGATGCGGCCCTAGTTGATGTTGGGAAAATGCCTCTGCGCCATAAAGTGAAGCAGTCCCAAATCAATGAGATGTTAGTTGATTATGCAAACTCAGGGAAAAAAGTGGTTCGGTTAAAAGCTGGCGACCCATATGTCTTTGGTCGTGGTGGCGAAGAGGCTCAGATACTACAACAGCAGGGAATTAATTTTGAAATTATTCCTGGAATTACTAGTGCTATTGCTGGGTTAGCGGCTGCTGGGATTCCGATTACCCATCGTGATTTTGCGTCGAGCTTCCACGTGATTACGGGACATCATAAAAAGGATGGGCAGCAACTCGACTGGGAAAACATCGCTAACCAAGAAGGAACGCTTGTTTTCTTGATGGGGATGGCGCAACTGCCTAATATATGTCATCAATTGATAGCACATGGAAAAGCGATGGAAACCCCTGTTGCAATTATTCAGTGGGCAACACAATGGCGACAAAAAATGGTCAGTGGTAACCTTTCAAACATTGTGGAATTGGTGAATAAAAACGGGTTATCATCACCAGCACTAATAGTAGTAGGGAATGTTGTTAAGCTTAGTAAGCAGTTGAATGTTGCTAAGCCGCTTGCAGGAATCCATGTATTAGTACCATATAGTAAGAGGCAGCGATTATTTAACTGCTTGGAAGATTTAGGCGCAACTGCGGACTTTTATCAGCGATCAATAGTGAAATCCGTCCCAGCTAAGTTACCTGTTCTTGATTCATATTCGTCAATCCTATTTGATGATTATCTTGCTTATAAAGAATTTATTAAATTACTTACAGCAAGCAAAAAAGATATTCGCGCATTGGTAGGTAAAAAGATTCTTGCAGGTAATCAAAGTGTTGCCAACCATCTTGCAACACAGGGGTTGTTGGTAGATGAAGTTGTTACAACGACCAAACTTTCTGATGATGTACTTGAAGTTGGCGGTCAAAATTCGTCTTATTCACATAAAGAATTTCTTAGTCTCTACCAACGAAAAGAACAAACACATGAGTTGCCGTTTGACCTTGCAGAATTTAATGCAGTGATTTTCCCTAGCACTGCTAGTCTACGGGATTTTAAGAGTACGTTAAATGAAGAGCAGTTTAAGCAATTAAAGGACCTAACAGCCTTTGTGATGGGACAATCCATTTATGATCTTGCAACGCAGAATGGTTTTAAAAAAGTAATCAATTGTCAGCCAAATATCAAAGCAACAATTGAGCAGGTAAAGGAGGAGTTAGCAAGTGAATAAAAAAGCAATATTAGCAGTAAGCTTCGGGACAACATATCCGGAAACCCGTGAAAAAACAATTGGAGCTACGGAAAAGAAAATTAGTAAAGAGTTTCCTGATTATGATGTATTCCGCGCTTTTACATCAACGATTGTTCGGAAACGTATCTATAAAAATGAAGGAATCAAAGTTGATAGTATCCAAGAAGCATTAGATAAATTAAGAGCGCAGGGTTATGAAGAAGTTTACTTGCAATCTTTGCATATTATTCCGGGAATTGAATACCAATTAGTCCAAAATGCTATTGATAATTATTCACCACAATTTGAGAAACTTGTTGCTACTCCGCCATTGCTTGATAAATTTGCGGACTATGAACAGCTAGTTAATTTTCTGGAAAAACAAAGCGCATATTTACCATCAGGAAAAGCTATCTTATGGATGGGACATGGAACAGCTCATAGTGCCTTTACAACTTATGCTTGCTTAGACCACATGCTTGCAGGAACAAAAAGCTATGTTGGGGCTGTGGAAAGCTATCCTGACGTTCATGATGAAATTAAGCGGCTAAAACACGCAAAGGTTGAGAAAGTATATATGCAGCCATTGATGATGGTGGCAGGAAATCACGCCCATAATGATATGGCATCAGATCAGCCGAACTCTTGGAAGACGGTCCTAAAAGAAAATGACATTGTTGGTCATCCTGTATTAAAGGGATTGGGTGAGTATGAAGAAATTCAAGAAATGTTTATTGCTAAATTACGAACGACAATTGAGAGGGGATGAATTAGGTGGCAAGTTTTTATGGAATTGGTGTTGGTCCTGGAGATAGTGAATTATTGACTGTTAAAGCAATCAATACGATCAAGAATTTAGATGTTTTGTATGTACCGCAAGCGCATAAGGGAAGTAAAAGTGTTGCAGAAAGAATTGCAACCCCATATCTGCCAGCAACATTAGCAATAAAGAAGCGCCATTTTCCAATGGTAAAAGATTGGGATACTAAGATGGAGAGTTGGCGTAAGATTGCGGATGAAATTAAAGATGATGTGCAACAAGGAAACAATGTTGGTTTCCTTACACTAGGGGATCCATCCGTTTACAGTACTTTTAGTTACCTTGCCGACATATTGATACCAGTCATTGATGTTCAAACAATCGCTGGAATTTCATCATTTAGCCAAATTGCAGCTAGCTTATCAATTCCATTAATGCTGGATGAGGAATCGCTAGAAGTGGTCCCTGCAACGGCCGATAAGGAAAAGTTAGCAAAGGTAATTGACCTAAATGATAATGTTGTCATTATGAAAATTGCCACTAATTTTAAGAAAGTTTATCAAATCCTCAAAGAAAGAAAGTTATTAGATAAAACCGTTATTGTCGAAAATGCATCAATGGCTAATCAAAGGGTGCAACGGTTAACAGAATATTCAGCAGACGACCAGCTACCGTATTTTTCAACCGCGTTATTAAAGAAAAAAGAGGCATAATTATGGGAGTATTGAAAAAATATCGGAAATTTATGTTATTTTTAGCAATTGGTTTTATTTATACCCTTGCTTATCCGATGACAGCTCACGCAATGCATATCATGGAAGGAATGCTGCCGCCTAAGTGGTGTATTTTCTGGTTTGTTGTATCCGCACCATTCTTCATTTATGGATTATATCGAATGCACAAGATCGTCAATTCAGATATTCCTAATGCTAAGGTTATGTTAGCGCTTTGTGGAGCTTTTGTTTTTGTTCTCTCGTCATTAAAACTGCCGTCAGTTACTGGTTCATGTTCTCACCCGACAGGTGTTGGGTTAGGAACAGTAATGTTTGGCCCAGGTGTTATGTCTGTTTTGGGTGTTATTGTGCTATTATTCCAGGCTTTATTGTTAGCTCATGGTGGATTAACTACTCTTGGAGCTAATGAATTTTCGATGACCATTGTTGGACCAATAGTTGGGTATGCTGTTTGGAAACTTTGTCGAGCAATGAAGGTTAGACGGTCTATATCATTATTCCTTTGTGCAATGTTTGCGGATTGGTCAACATATGTAACAACTGCCTTTCAATTAGCAATTGTTTTTCCAGATCCAAACGGTGGTGTTGGAGCAGCACTTGTCAAGTTCCTCGGAATTTATGCCGTAACACAAATTCCATTAGCGATTGCTGAAGGCTTATTAACGGTTATTGTTTACAACTTAGTAATCAGTAATGATCTTTGGAAGGAGTCGGCTTTACAATGAAGAAGCGAACAAAGACTAACATCATCTTATTGATCTGTGTTATATTGCTGGTTCTGATTCCATTTATTTTTGTTAAGGGTGAGTACGGAGGTAGTGATGACCAAGGGACTGAACAAATAAAGAAGTTTGATCCCCATTATAAGGTGTGGGCACAACCCGTTTGGACACCACCATCGGGCGAGATTGAAAGCCTCCTTTTTACCGTTCAAGGTTCTTTAGGGACAGGAGTTATTTGTTACTTTATTG
Organism: Limosilactobacillus sp. DJ3M12; assembly: GCF_947381695.1. Lineage (NCBI taxonomy): Bacteria > Bacillati > Bacillota > Bacilli > Lactobacillales > Lactobacillaceae > Limosilactobacillus > Limosilactobacillus sp. DJ3M12. The sequence continues at coordinate 51,968 of NZ_CANCWY010000010.1, forward strand.
GTGTAGCGCATGGCAAGAAAAAAGCGAGAGAAAATTCTAAGAATAATGGGAAGCAACAAGTCACAGGTAAGTAATTAAGAAGAAGGCGGTGACTATTTCATGCTGAGTATTGATAAATATGCTTATGAAAATCGAATTGTTAACTGGTCACCAAAACTTAAGGCTTTATTATGGCTTGGCGGAATTATTCTTGCTTTTCAACCAATTCAATGGCTGAAATTAGCAGTTTTGGTAGTAGTTGCAGCAATTACGATTTATGTGACAAAGGTATCTTTTAGGCGCTATCTTAGCTGGTTTTATGCAATTATTCCCTTTGTCCTTTTAAGTATTATTGGAATTGTAGTGACGGTTTCTCCGCAACGAAGCGCGCTAATTTGGCCAATAAAATTTGGAAGCGTCTATATTGGGATGGCAAAGGTTATGATGCCAAAAGCTGGGCAAATGGCGTTGCAGTGTATGACGGCAATTGTTTGCACTTATTGGTTTGCATTAACAACACCGTTTATTCAGATTTTGCAGGTATTCAAAGCAGCGAGGTTTCCTCGTGTTATGATTGAGGTTACGATGCTAATGTATCGCTTTATCTTTATCTTTGTTGATGCATTCGATCAAATTCATCGAGCACAAAAACTACGATTCGGATATGATTCCTTTGGACTAATGATTCATTCATCTGGTATTTTAGCGAAGATGCTTTTTGAACAAGTTATTATTAACTATGAAATGATGACAAAAGCATTAGATGCTAAATTATATGATGGAGAATTTTATATCTAGGAGGATGCAATGATTGAATTAAAACACCTTAGCTACAGTTATGACGATAGGGTAAAAATTCTCGATGATATTTCATTAAAGATTGGTGCAGATAATCATAAAGTAATTGGCTTTATGGGTCACAATGGTGCGGGTAAATCAACCCTTTTTCTTAATTTAGTTGGTGAACTAAAGCCGACTAGCGGAGAAATATTAATTGATGGAGAACCTGTAGAATATTCCAAAAAAGGACTACGTAAACTGCGGCGGAAAATAGGAATTGTTTTTCAAAATTCAGATCAGCAAATTTTTTATTCAATTGTTAAAGACGATGTTGTTTTTGCACTGCATAATCTTAAAGTTCCTAGCGAAGAAATAAATAAACGAGTAGAAAAAGTATTAAGTGAACTTGATATTCTACCATTAAAGGAACGACCAATTCAGTATTTAAGCGGCGGTCAGAAAAAAAGAGTTGCGATTGCTGGAATGATGGTAATTGGTTCAGAATGGATCCTGCTTGATGAGCCAACGTCCGGCCTTGATCCGGATGGTCGAATTAGAATGCAAAAACTGATTCAAAAATTAGTAAATAACGGACAGCGAATAATCTTATCAAGCCATGACATGGACTTCATGTATGAAACCTGTGACTACTTCTATTTATTAGGAAAAGGGAAGATTTTAAAGCAGGGAGATAAGCAAACCGTCTTTGATGATGAACAATTATTGCGGGAAAATAAGCTTGACCAGCCGTGGCTAGTAAAAATTCACCAGAAACTGGGCTTGCCATTATACGATAGTGAGCAAGAATTATTTGCGATTGAAGGAAAACATAACTGATTTTGGCGAAACCGGATATTAATACACAAGTTGATGGGGCAGATACAGTTTACTCCATCGGTACATAATTTTATTAAGCTTATGGAGGAATGATCATGTCAGCACAGTCCATAATGTTTCAGGGAACAGCATCAGATGCCGGAAAAAGTTGGTTAGTTGCAGCTGTTTGTCGAATATTATCTAATCAAGGAAAAAAAGTTGTTCCATTTAAATCACAGAACATGGCGTTGAATTCATTTATTACTGATATTGGTGATGAAATGGGACGGGCACAAGTCTATCAAGCGGAAGCAGCACGGGTAAAACCAGATGTGCGGATGAACCCAATACTGCTTAAGCCATCAACCGATAAAGATTCGCAAGTAATTGTAATGGGCAAAGTACTTGCTGACATGGATGCTGCAAGCTACTACAAGTTTAAGCCACAATTAATTCCCCAGATAATGGAAGCATATGAAGGACTTGCAAGTGAAAATGATGCGGTAATTTTAGAAGGAGCCGGCAGTCCTGCTGAAATTAATTTAAACGATAATGATATCGTTAATATGGGGATGGCCCGAATGGTTGATGCCCCTGTAATTCTTGTTGCCGACATTGACAAAGGCGGCGTATTTGCTTCTATTTACGGAACCATTAAATTAATGCCGCTAGAAGATCAGCGACGGATTAAAGGGATTATTATTAATAAGTTCCGGGGCGATAAAAGTTTACTTGAACCGGGGAACAAGATGATTGAAAAATTAACGGGAGTACCTGTTATTGGTGTCTTACCGATGAGTGACATCGATATTGATGAGGAAGATAGTGTTTCATTAACTCGGAAGTCGCGTCAAAAAGAAGCGGGGAAAGCATTGGACGTTGCTGTGATTGATCTTGATAAAATTTCTAATTTTACCGATGTTCATAGTCTTGAAATCCAACCGGACGTATCTGTTCGTTACGTTGTAAAAGCAGACGAATTAGGTACGCCAGACCTTCTAATTCTCCCTGGAAGCAAGAATACAAATGAGGACCTTGCTGCTCTTAAAAAGAATGGGCTATATGAAGAAATTTTACGAGCACACCAAGATGGTAGTAAGGTGGTTGGTATTTGTGGCGGTTATCAAATCCTTGGTCGAAAACTTTATGATCCCGAAGCAATTGAATCACCAATTAAGGAACAAGCAGGTTTGGGGCTGCTTGACACGGAAACAACCTTTAACGAGCAAAAGACAACAACACAGGCCGTTGCCAAAAGAAAGAATTATACATTAAAGGGTTACGAAATTCATATGGGGACTACTAAATTAGGCCTAAATGCAACGCCTTTCTCTGTTATTTATACGACTAACGGTCAATCAGAGTCGCGGGAAGACGGGGCGGTTAGTAGCGATGGAACCGTAATGGGGACTTATCTTCATGGAATTTTCGATAATCCTTATTGGACGCGCCATTTTTTGAATAAGATTAGGACAAGTAAGGGTTTAGCGCCACTTGTTAACACTAATGTTTCGATTAGCGATTATAAAGATCAGCAATATGAGAAACTTGCTCAATTATTTGAACAAAATGTTGATATGGAAAAGTTTGAACAGATTTTGCATGATTCAACAAAAAGTAAAGGGTGATTAAGATGATGGAAGCACCATATCCGATTATTTTAAATTTGGCAAAAAAAAACGTAGCAGTAATTGGTGGCGGAAAAGTTGCCCATCGTAAAATTAAGAAATTGCTCTTGGCTGGTGTAGTACCGACAGTTATTAGTCCTGAGTTAGTTGCGAATATTGATCAAGCTAAGATTAACTGGATTCAGGATATTTATCGGCGGAAATATGTTGAAGAGATGGATATTATTATCGCATGTACAAATGACGCGCAGGTTAACGACCGTGTCAAAGCGGAGGCAACACATTTTCAATTAGTAAATAATACTAGTGATAAAACTAATTCTGATTTTTATAATTTAGCAACACTTAGCTCAGATGATATGTTTATCAGTATTTCGACAATGGGAAAATCACCCAGTGTTGCTAAAAAAATGAAAAATGAGATTAAAGAATGGGTTAGTAAGAGATTTCATAAGGAGTTTGAATAAGAATGTATTTGATGTGTGTGAGTTTGAATTATCATCAATTACCAATTGAATTACGAGAGAAATTTTCTTTTTCAGCTGACGAGATTCCCAAAGCTAATAGGTTGCTTAATGCGGAAAAGAGTATTTTAGAAAACTTGTTGATTTCAACCTGTAATCGGACTGAAATTTATGCGGTAGTGGACCAGGTTCATACGGGTCGCTATTACATTAAACGTTTTTTGGCGGAGTGGTTCCATTATACGGTAGAAGAATTTAATCAGTATGTTTCAATTACCACCAAGGATGATGCTGCAAGTCATCTTTTCCGAGTAATTGTGGGGCTGGATTCTTTAATTAAAGGTGAGCCGCAGATCCTGGGACAGATGAAAAATGCATTTCAAGTTGCAACAGATCAAGGAACAACCGGAGTAATATTGAATCATCTGTTTCGGCAGGCAATTACATTCTCTAAAAGAATGCATACAGAGTATCGGGTAAGTGAACTGGCTCAGTCTTCTAGTCAAGCAGGATTACATCAAATTAAAAGCGATTTTGGTTCATTAGAAGGTAAGAGTTTGGCGGTAATTGGGTTAGGACATATTGGTAAACATACTGCTTATAATGCTAGTAACATGGGCTTTAGTAAAGTTTTACTATTGAACCGCACAGACCAGAAAGCTAAACAGATTGCTAACGAGTTGCAAGGGGTAGTGGAAGCACGACCATTTAGCCGGTTAGATTCAGTGATGGCAGAGGTTGATGCTGCTGTTTTTGCTGCTTCAGTAAAAGAGCCACTATATCGGGTAACCGATGATCGTCAGCAAGTGATTGTTGATTTGGGTGTTCCACGAAATGTCGCCTATGATAGTGAATCCGTCAATTACTATGATATCGATAATTTGCACTCAATATTAGAAACGAATGACACCAAGAAAAATCAAATGTTAAATCAAATTGCTAAAGAAATTCCCCTTGAAGTTAACAACTTTTATGTTTGGGAAAAGCAATTGCATATTGTTCCTGTAATTAGAGGGCTTCGTGAGCATTCATTAAAAATTGAAGGAGAAGCATATGATAGTCTTCTACGTAAATTACCAGAATTAAATGCCCATGAACGTAAAGTAATTAGTAAGCATATGAAGAGTATCATTAACCAGATGATTAAGGGACCAATCAAAGAGATCAAAGAGTTATCAGTAACGCCAGGAGCGACATCGGATATTGACTTTTTCTGTAAAATCTTTGGGATGGACAATTTAAAGGTGGAGAATCAAGAAAATGACAGATAAAGTAATTGTTGGTAGTCGGAAAAGTAAGCTGGCAATGGCGCAAACCAAGCTAGTGATTGCATCGCTTAAGGAACTTTTTCCGACAACACAATTTGAAATTAAGAATGTTATTACTGAGGGCGATCGTAATCAGCAAGCAAGCCTAGCTAAAATTGGCGGTAAGGGTGTTTTTGTAAAAGAGATTGAAGAAGAGTTAAAAAATTGTACCATTGATTTTGCTGTTCATAGTCTTAAGGATGTAATGCCGGTACTGCCTGATGAATTAACACTTGGCGCCTTCCCTAAACGAGTATCACCGTTTGATTGTTTGGTGAGCCGTCAAGAATTCACCAGTCTTGATGCTCTTCCACACGGTGCCCGAATTGGTACTAATAGTTTGCGCCGTCAGGGTCAGTTATTGAATGTTCGACCTGATTTAAAAATTATACCGATTAGGGGTAATATAGACACTAGGCTAAAGAAAATAGACACAGAAAATCTTGCCGGAGTTGTCTTAGCTGAGGCAGGGCTAGACCGCTTGAGTATTGACTTAAGCAGCTATCATCAGCTATCACTAAAAGATATTATTGTTCCAGCTGTTGGGCAGGGATGTTTAGCAATTGAATGTAGGAAGGCGGATGAAAGAGTACGCAAAATGCTTGATCAGATTAATGATCCGCAATCGGCAAAGTGTATTCATATCGAACGAGAATTCATGCGTGAGTTAGGAGGAAGCTGTAATTTCCCAATTGGTGGGCATGCTTACTTACAGGACCAGCAGATTGTTTTTGACGGGTTAATAGCATCCCCTAATGGTGAACACTTAATTAAAGAAGTAGCAGTTCCTGCCAATAAGCCTGGAGTCGGCAAGGTGGTTGCTGATCAGTTATTGGCTAAGGATAATTTTGGAATTATTGAAGGAGATTAGTAATAATGTTGCAATTTGATCGTCATCGTCGTTTACGTACTAGCGCTGCAATGCGAGATTTGGTAAGAGAAACTCATTTAAATAAAGATGATTTAATTATGCCGGTTTTCGTGGACGCAACAATCAACGGCAAAGAAGAAATTCCGTCAATGCCGGGAATTTACCGGTATAGTCTTGATACCATTTTGGATGAAATCAAGGAAATCGTGGACCTTGGTATTAAATCAATTATTATTTTTGGTGTTCCAGAGAAAAAAGACGAGGTTGGAACCGGCGCTTGGGAAGAGAATGGTATTGTCCAACAAGCGATTCGGTTAATCAAGAAAAACTATCCTGAATTAATCGTAATTGCAGATACCTGCTTATGTGAATACACCAGTACCGGTCACTGCGGAATTCTTAAAGACGGAATAGTCTTAAACGATGAATCCTTAGAATATCTTACTAAAACAGCAGTTAGCCAAGTGGCAGCCGGTGCGGATATTATTGCGCCATCAAATGCAATGGACGGTTATGTCGCTGCTATTCGTCAAGGATTAGATGAAGCAGGATTCAAGAACACACCAATTATGTCCTATGCGGTTAAGTTTGCTTCTTCATTCTACGGTCCATTCCGTGACGCAGCAGATGGTTCACCTAAAGAAGGACCTAAAGATCGAAAAACATACCAAATGGATCCAGCTAATCGCCTAGAAGCATTGCGTGAAGTAGCTAGTGATGAAAAGGAAGGTGCTGATTTTGTGATGGTTAAACCAGCAATGGCCTTCTTAGATATTATGCGTGAAGTTCGTAACCATACTTTATTACCACTAGTTGCATATAATGTTTCTGGTGAATATGCAATGGTTAAGGCAGCTACAGCTAATGGCTGGATTAATGAGGACCAAATAGTTTATGAAAGTTTGGTTGGAATGAAACGAGCTGGGGCAGACTTAATTATTACTTACTTTGCCAAGGACGTTGCTAAAAAACTTTAATTTGTTAGGTGGGTTTATTTTGAGTAAATTAAATACAACAAGATCAAAGGCAGCTTTTAAGGAAGCACAAAAGTATATGCCAGGCGGGGTTAATAGTCCTGTACGAGCATTTAAAAATGTTGGTGGCGATCCGCTTTTTATTGACCATGGTAAAGACGAATATATTTACGATATTGATGGAAATAAATATATTGATTATGTTTTATCATGGGGTCCGCTAATTTTAGGACATGCAGACGATCAAGTAGTAGCTGAGCTTGATAAGGCAGTTGCAAAAGGCACGAGCTATGGTGCGCCTACATTACAGGAAACTGAATTAGCAAAAATTGTTAATAAGATTATGCCATCAATAGAAATGATTCGGATGGTATCTTCAGGAACGGAAGCGACAATGAGTGCTATTCGGTTAGCCCGTGGGTACACTCGCCGCGAGAAGATTGTAAAGTTTGTGGGTAATTATCATGGACACAGTGATTCGCTATTAGTTGACGCAGGGTCAGGTTTAGCAACATTTGGCATTAATACTTCGCCTGGTGTACCTGATGACCTTGCTTACGATACCTTAACAGTTGCCTACAATGATGTGGACGGTGTTAAGAAATTATTTGCAGATCATGGGGATGAAATTGCTTGTGCGATTGTTGAACCAGTAGCGGGAAATATGGGTGTTATTCCTGGTACTCAAGACTTCTTGCAAACTCTTCGTGATGTTACCAAAGAGCACGGGTCCCTTCTTATTTTTGATGAAGTAATGTCTGGCTTCCGAGCAGCATATCATGGTGTACAAAGTTTAGTTAATATTACCCCTGATTTAACAACACTAGGCAAAGTTATTGGTGGAGGACTTCCAGTGGGTGCGTTTGGTGGTCGTCGTGAAATTATGGAGCAAATTACCCCTGCTGGTAGTATTTATCACGCTGGAACCCTTTCTGGAAATCCATTAGCAATGACAGGCGGAATCAGTACGCTTAAGCAATTAACCCCTGAAGATTATGTTGAGATGGATAAAAAAGTTACAGCATTAACTGATGGGATTAAGCAAGCTGCAGATAAGTATGGTGTACCAATGACTGTTCATCATGTTGGAACAATGTGGAGCTACTTCTATAATGGTGATTCAATTAATAACTTTGATGATGTAAAGGCATGTGATCAGAAACTCTTTGAAAAGTGCTTCTGGGAACTATTAGCCCATGGTATTTATGTTGCACCTTCACAATTTGAAACAAACTTTATTTCTACTAAGCACACTGATGAGGACATTGAAAAGACAATTGCAGCATTTGATGCAGCATTTAATGCGGCAACCAAGTAAATAAAAGATTAAAAGGCTGTGGCAAGGAATTGTCACGGCTTTTTTTGAAAGAAGTGAAAAAATGGGAAAGCAAAACTTAACCCTTGTCTTAGGCGGTGCCAAGAGCGGTAAGTCAGAATTTGCTGAAAGTTTATATTCGCGCCAAGAAAAGGTTTGCTATATCGCAACTGGTGTAGTAAAAAATCCGGACGGTGAAATGCAATTACGAATAAAACGCCATCAAGAGCGCCGATCAGCTAATTGGACAACGCGAGAACAATATAGAGATATTGCAGAAGCGATTGAAGATAATCCTTTAGATGGCTACTTACTTGATGATGCGATAATGCTAGTTACAAACTTGTTTTATGATTTTGTGCTAACTAAAACAACGCCAGAAAGAATAGATGCTTATTTAGAGCAAACATCTTCGACAGAAATAGCAAAAATTCGACAAATGATTCTTGATGAGTGGACAAAAATTTTAATAGCGCAAAAGCAGAATAGTCAATCAATGGTAATAGTTAGCGATGAAGTTGGCTTAGGAGTAGTACCAGCAACCAAGCAAACACGGATTTTACGCGATTTGTATGGTGAGGTTAACCAGCTAATTGCCAAGAAAGCAGATGACGTCTATTTTGTCATTAGCGGATTAGTCCAGAAAATTAAGTAGGTGATGAAATGAAAGATGCGTTGATTTTATTTGGGCAGTTTTTTACTAAGCTGAACATTCCAATCCCTGTTGATGATGCAACTAATAAATTCAAAACGAGTATCCAATATATTACCCTTTTTAGCTTTTTATTAGGATGTATTGAAGGGCTAATCTTTTGGGGCTTTACCTACCTTTTTCCATTATGGTTTGCGTGGATTTTATACTGGATTACTGATGGCTTATTAACGGGGGGCTTTCACCTTGACGCACTTGCCGATACGGCCGATGGCTTTTTCTCGTCTCGAACATCTGATAAGATTTTTGCAATTATGAAGGACAGTCGGCTAGGGACAATGGGGAGCTTGGCACTGGTCTATTATTATGCATTAGTTGTTGGCTTAGGAATTGTTATTAGCCGTTATTTAACCCTTACTCATATGATCCTATTGACAATTTGTCTAACTATGCTGACTAAGGCCGGTTTGTCACTCCTCTTTTATAAAATGGTTTATCCAGGTAATAAAAAGGGGCTTTCAAACATCTGGCTAGGAATTAAACCTTGGCGGATAGTAGTCGCACAGGTTTTTGCAATTATTGTTGTTAGCCTCTGCTTTTCATGGCAGGGCTTAGTTAGCTACTTAATGATCCCATTGGTAGCCTTTTTCTATCGTCGAAAGGTGACGAAAGTGTTAGGAGGAACGCCGGGAGATACGTTAGGAGCATTTGCTAGTCTTTCTCCATTGATTTTTTTGATAACACTTACTATTTTATTGAGGTTTGGATTATGAAACTGATTTTAGCACGACACGGAGAGACCAATTATAATCATTTGCGAAAATTTTACGGGTCGGCTGATGTTAGTCTTGATGAAAAAGGAAAAAGGCAAGCACAGGAATTAGCAGAAAAGGTAAGAAAGCTTCAGCCTACATTATTTGTTAGGACTAATCTTCAACGGACAAAACAAACGATTAGTGCAACAGAAGCATTCTTTCCGACAACTCCGACAATAATAATTCCTGATTTAGCTGAAAAAGGATTTGGCAATTGGGAAGGATTAGATGCAGATGAAATTGAAACTCAGTATCCAGAAGATTGGGAAAAATGGCTATCGGCACCGTTAACATATACACCAGCAACAGTCGAACCGTTTGATTACTTTCGGACTCGGGTACAGCAAGGCTTGCAATGGTTATTGGAGCATGTTACGGAAAGTGATGTAGTTTTTATCGTAGCCCACCTTGGGTCTCTTCGTCTGATATACCAAGAATTGATTGACCCGACAGCGGATTTTTATTCGCTTGATTTTAAGGCGTCTTGCTATAGCACAATTGAGTTTAGAAATGGGAGTGTTTACCAGTGGGAAATGAATCAATAGGGGATGGAGAATTATGGCAATTTTGATAACATATCCTAAACATAAAATTCCAATTTATTGGCGGATGCGATTAGAACAGCAAGAAGACGTGATTTACTTTCCGTTTCGCGTCCTAAAACCGGTTAAACTCAGTAGAGAAGAGATTCAGCAGGTAAAAAAAAGCGCGACATTGGTTATTACTAGCCTGTACGGAGCAAAAGTGTTTATTGAGGAGTTAAGTAAACTTAATAAAGCCGCAACGATTTATGTCCTTAGTGATAAGATCAAAAAAGTTTTACAAGAAAAAATCAAAAATCCGATTAAAGTAGCAGAGAGCGAAAACCGGAATGCTCTTCTTAAAGACTTAGAACAGCAAGAGGTTACTAGTGTATGCTGGTTAATTGGGGATAAGGCCGAAAAGTACTATGACGACTTTATTGGAAGTAAGGTAGTAATTTACCAAAATACGTGGGATAAACTACATGCTAGCAAGGGCTTAAAAATCTTTTTAAAGCATCAAATTACCTCAATACTAGTAACAAGCTCGTCTAACTTTGATCGGATGTATGAAGTGATGACTAAAGTTGATAGTAGCGATTATAAACACGTTAATTATTATGTATTAGGAACAAGCACGGGAAAGTACTTGGCGACAAAGGGGCTAAAAGTAAAAGTACCAACAGAAAAAAGAGATGTTTTAGCACATGTGTTAGAGAGTATTTGGCAAAGCGAAAGGAATAAGTAAAATGAATTTTAATGAGGTACGATGCCAACCGTTGTCAAAAGAAGCAATGGCTAAGATGCAAGCAAGACTTGATAATCTCGCAAAACCAGTCAAGGGGCTTGGTCGGCTTGAGGAATTAGCTGATCATTTAGCGGGAATCTATGGGACAAGCGATTTTGATGTTAAACCGCGAAAATGTTTGGTCTTTGCAGCTGATAGTGGCGTAGTTCACGAAGGCGTATCAGCGAGCCCGCAAAAAATTACGGCAATTCAGGCGGTGAATATGATGAATGGTCATACTGCCGTTGCAGCGCTCGCAAAAGCATTTAATTGTCATTTGCAGGTTTATGATATCGGAATTAATGCCGAATTAAACTCGCCGTTGGTAGAGGAAAATAAAATTCGGCAAGAAACCGGTGATATGTTAGTGGAACCCGCAATGACGGTTGATGAAGCAAGGCGGGCAGTTCAATATGGCTTTGATAAAGGAATCGAAGCATACCAAGCTGGTAACCAAGTAATTGCGGTTGGTGAGTTAGGAATGGGCAATACCACAGCAGCATCAGCAATAATTGCGGCAATCTTAGGAAAAACCGGTGAAGAAGTTGCGGGAAGAGGCTCTAATATTTCTGATGAACGGCTAAAGCATAAAATTGCAGTAATTAATAAAAGCCTTGATCGTGCGGGCTTTAGTGGAAAGAAGAATAATGATGCACTAACGGTGTTAAGTGAGGTTGGGGCACTCGAGCTTGGTGCAATGGCCGGTGCGATCCTAGCTGCTGGTGCAATGAGGAAACCGGTTTTATTAGATGGCTTTTTATCTTATTCGGCAGCATTATTAGCAAGTACGATCAATCCAGAGATTATTGCTTATATGATTCCGACCCATAAGTCAAAAGAGCATGGTTCACAGATTGTATTACAAGCACTAGGTTTGGCACCGTATATTGATATTGATATGTGTGTTGGCGAAGGAAGCGGGGCAATGATGATCCTGCCATGGTTAGATGGGATCAAATCGGTTTTGGAAAATATGAATACTTTACAGGAAATGGATTTTAACTTTATTCCTTAATTAAAGAAGGCAAGAAGAAATTATGAGGAATAAAGCGGTTATATGGGCGATTTTGTCTGCTTTTTTATATGCAATTTATCCATAAATTTGCGAGAATACCCCCACTTCTATAAGTAGGGGATGAATCGCTCTCTTAAAGCACGTTAGTGC
>NZ_CANCWY010000011.1:0-58653 GCF_947381695.1 Limosilactobacillus sp. DJ3M12
CAGCTCCATCAACCAATAATCAATTGGTCAGTATTATTTATTTGAGTCCAGTGGCTAACTTATTCTTGAAATTTAGGTTTTATTATAGTTTCAAAAGAATACGCTTGCAAGTAACTTTGTGAAAAAAATTCAAAATATTAAGAATTAAAAGTAGACAAAAAAAGAGGGGGACAGAATTAGCTTGGCTAGTTCATAGTCCCACCTCCGTAAGGTTGGCTGGCAGTTTAATACGTAAAACAGCAAAGAGACTGAGCTGATTTCCAGCCTCTTTGTGTTTATTTAATTATTAGTAGATGCCATCGTAAGCCTTTTGATAAAGCTTTACAATATCTTCAACAGTACCCTTACGTGGGTTAGAGAAGGCATTACCATCCTTGAGGGCATTCTTGGCCATCATTTCAAAGTCTTCTGGCTTAGCACCAATTTCCTTGATTGATGATGGAATACCAACAAGCCGGCACATTTCACGCATACCGTCAATTGACTTTTGAGCGGCTTCGTAAAGGGTAAGACCAGTAGTGTCAAAGCCCATTACCTTAGCCAATTCAGCAAACCGCTCTGGACATGCGATTAAGTTATATTCTTCAACAGTGGTCAAGAGCAAGGCACAGCAAACACCATGAGGAGCATCATATTGACCACCGAGTTGGTGAGCCATTGCGTGAACATAGCCTAAGTTGGCATTATTGAAGGCCATTCCGGCAAGCATTTCAGCTTCAACCATCTTAGTCCGTGCTTCAATATTGTGACCATTAGCAACTACTTCTGGTAAAGCAGTTTGAATTAATTGAATAGCTTCTTTACATTGACTATCAGTAATTGGGTTATGGTCAACAGAAACGTATGGTTCAATAGCCTGAACAAAAGCATCACAACCAGTAGCAGCGGTAATGTCTTTTGGAATATCAAGCATCAACATTGGATCGTTGAATGATACCAATGGAATGTTACGCCATGAAACAACAACAAACTTCAAATGAGTCTTTTCGTTAGTAATAACAGCGTGACGAGTTAATTCAGAACCAGTTCCGGCAGTAGTGTTAACAGCCATCAATGGTGGAAGTGGATTCTTCAATGTTTCAATTCCGGCAAGCTTGGAAATGTCATCACCGTTAGTTAAAACAATACCGATACCCTTACCACAGTCGTGAGCAGAACCCCCACCAACAGTAATAATTGAGTCACAGTTTTCATCTTGGTACATCTTTTTACCAGCTTGAACATTCCGGATCTTAGGGTTAGGTTCAGCGCCAGTAAATACGGCATAGTCAACGCCAGCCTTTTCCAATGAAGCAACGGTTTGCTTTACAGGACCATTGTCAATCTTGGATAAACCTTCAGTAGTAACAATCAATGGTTTGTGCATATTGAGCATCTTTGCACGATCACCAATTTTAGCAATAACACCAGGACCAAAGAAGTTCACACTTGGCATTAAGAAATCAAATTGTCTATTCATTAAAAATACCCTCCTCATGGCATTTGAATACGATTCCATTATCATGCAAGCGTTTTAGTTTTGCAATAGAAACATTTTGATTTTTTATTCATTATCGCCCAATTTGTAATAATAATCTTGCCTAATCTGCTACAATATCACGATGTTTGTCATAATATTCACAAATTGAATCAATTTTATATTAATGTCCCACAATAATTTGCTACTTTAATCACAAATTAGCTTAATTCATTTTCAAAGGCAGTCTTTAATAACGCTGCTTGCGTATTATAAGTATTCAACTTCCGATCAGCGGTTGAAGTTGAATCATCTGGCAGCAAGTTAACTTGTAGATCAACAGGAAGCGCCGCCATCTTTAAGCCGGTTACGACCAATTTCATTGCAATTTGTGCTTGCGAGCCGCCATGTCCACCGAATGTTACTAAACTAACCGGCTTTCCTTGCCATTCTTTACCTAAGTAATCAATCGCATTTTTCAAAACTGCTGGATAGCCCCAATTGTATTGCGGAAAAACTAACACAAAACCATCATAGCTTTGTACTAACTCACTCCATTTACGCGTTTTTTCGTGAACATATAAACCCAAATAAGGAATTTTAGGTTCATCCATCATCGGTAAATTAACTTCTTTTAGGTCGATGATGTCAAATTGAACCTTTGTACTTTTCTTTAATTGAACTTTTAACCAGTTTGCTACTTGCATGCTCCGCCGATTTGGACGAACGCTGCCGACTATAATCCCAACTTTTTTCATTATCATTGCCTCCTTTTAATATCTTCATTTTAATAGCTTTTTTGAAAAGTTAAAAGAAAAACGAGGACCTGAGCTAATCCCAGTATCCTCGTTTCTTATGATAAAATGACCAATCAATTTTATATTTTGGTCGCTTGACTTGCCACCAAGTTCGTAACTGTTTTGCCCGAAACTGGTACCGTTCAAATTCATCATACTCAATTCTTTTTTCATTAGGCAATGTCAGCCGTGCTTCATTTACTATCATTGCACTTGCTTTTCCTTGCATCACTAAAATGCATATTCCTGCCATTACCCCTAAAAGAATTACTTGGTAACCTCGTATGCCTATTTTAAATCAAATCCTTTAATTCTTATGCCATTACACTTCATATTTACACTATACCATCGCTAACAACGATAAATAATAATCTAACCAAAACTCAGGAAATTCTTTATTTATGATATGGGAGACCATTGATGATGGTAAAAGCTCGATAAATTTGTTCGCTTAAAACTAAACGCATTAATTGATGAGGTAAGGTAAAACGTCCAAACGAAATTTGGGCATCTGCCCGTTTTAATACTGCTGGACTTAACCCTAATGAACCGCCGATCACAAAAGTAATATCACTGTGACCATAAGTTGTTAATTTATTGATTTCTTTTGCAAACTCTTCAGAAGAACGTTCTTTACCTTTAATCGCTAAAGCATATACATATTCGCGATCTTTGATTTTATCAAGAATCCGTTCCCCTTCCTTTGCCATTACTTCATCCATTTCTGCTTGGCTTAAAGATTCAGGTGCTTTTTCATCAGGAACCTCAACAATTTCAAATTTACAATAACGTCCAAGTCGTTTAGCATATTCAGCAATTCCCGCTTTAAAATACTTTTCTTTTAACTTACCCACACCAATAATTTTTATATTCAAGATATCCACTACCTTCCACAGTTTATCCACAAAGTTATCCACAGGCCAGTGTAGATTTTTTTACTTTTCCCGAATGTTCGGTTAATTTTTTGTTGAAAAAGCGTTTTCTTAAAAATTACTTATCCACAGTTATCTACAGGAACAATTGTTCAGTAATGATTCCGTAATACCTTGGGCCCGTAAGCGTTGTTACAGGGATTATACAAAGAATTCCACTTATCCACAAATACACATTCAACTTGTGGATAAGTTTTGAACAATAAATTTTATTGATATACCAACATTTATAAAATTACTTTAAATTTACTGTTAGTTATCCACTGACTTATCCACAAGCAATTTCACATTATTATTTTAACGTATTTCTAACGATTTACAACACAATCTGTGGTAAGTATACAACAGAATGTTACCTAGCGAATGTTATCTTCTTCAATTTTTCTTATTATTCGGAATTTTCCCACTATCTTACTTAAAGACTGTTCCATGTTGTTCTGCTTCTCGTTGAAAATCTGCTGGAACTTTTATTCCTAACTTACGTGCTTGCTTTAAATTAAGAACCGGTTCTCCATGATGGTAATTATTAACTGCCATCTGTCCTGGCTTTTCACCTTTTAAAATACGTGCTGTTATTTTTCCGGCTGCTTTTCCTTGCCCGTATTGGCTAAGACTAATAGAAGCTACTCCACCATCTTTTACCATTGTATCAGCACTAGGGAAAACAGGCTTATTGACCGCATCCGCATTTTTCACCAATACTCCCATTGATCCGGCAATTGTATTGTCACTAGGAACAATGACCGCGTCTACTTTACTCAACATTGTTTGTGAAGTCTGATTAAGTTCATTAGCATTCGCAATTGTATAAGTTTTTAAGTTTACATGTAATTTATGCGCTGCTTTTACCATTGTTCGATACTGACTTTCAGAAGAGGTATCGCTCGATGTGTAGATTACTCCCAGGGTCTTTATGTTTGGTATAAATTTCTTTACTAAGGCAATCTGCTGTTCACTCGGATTTACATCATGAACCCCTGTAACGTTTCCTTCTGGGTGTTTTTCATTCTTTACTAAGCCGGCACCAACCGGATCACCAATTCCGCCCATCACAATTGGAATATCCTTGGTAGCATTAGCAAGTGCTTGGCAAGCTGGGGTGGTAATACCAACGATTACTTTCGCATGATCATTCACTAATTTATTCGCCATAGTATTTAAGTTTCCCTGATCACCATTCGCATTCTGGTATTCAATTTTGATATTCTTGCCGTTTCGGTATCCTTCTTCTGCTAATCCAGCAACGAGTCCCTTTTGAATCTGATCTAATGCTGGATGATGCATCATCGTTAAAATTCCTACCACTGGCTTTGTAGTCTGTTGATGAAGCCTTAAAAGTCCAAAATAACCACCAATCACAACAATTCCAATAATAATATAGCCCATAATTCGTTTCATCCCTATCTCCACCTTTCAAAATAAAAAGGAGCTCCACGTTTCGGAACTCCCACTATTTATCCAGTGAAATAGAAAAAGCCCGTACGTGGAATCCGTACAGGCCCTTATTTGTACATGATAAAGCAGCCGGTACAGATATAATCTGTGAATAAACCCAGGTCATATCTGTACTACAGCTATCCCTGAGTTACCGGCTTTGCCAACTATGATTTAATTGTAAAGTTTGATAACTCATTTGCTTTACTCCTCTAAACGAATTACGTTCATTTTAATGATAAATCATTTAAAAGTCAATGAGATTTTCTTAATCAAGCGTACTGGTGGGCAATCTTTCCACAAACAGCCGCCACAATCGCCGCGAGAATATCATCAATAAATGTATTTACATGAACCTTATCGTGGTCAAATTTGGCAATAATCCCACTCTTAACCCGGTCAAAATAACCAAAGTTTGTCGTCCCAATTGTTCCATAAATATTAGCAATTTGTAAAGCTAGGGTTTCATCTACCCCAAACACCCCAGCATCATTTCTTATAATACCTGCTAAAGGTTCATCTACTTTTCCTTCTTCGGTTAACCGATCAAGTTCAAGGGCTACCATTGCACTATTTAATAATTCACGCTTATGCATCGTATCAATTAAAAATTTTTGACATATTTCCAACGTCAAATCTGGTTCAAAGCCCTTTTGCGTCTCATACACAATCTTCGCAAGCTCGTCTAAGTTTACTCCGCGTTCTTCTAAACGATGTACTACAAATTCAAATGCCTTTGTATCTGGGTATTTAAACCGTGGATTATTCATTTTACCCACCATCCTTTATATTGATAACTAATATTATACCCCTTTTAATTAAGAGGCTTTTAATGAAAGGAAGCGAGACAGAAGTTAAGTTACTTTCATAAAAAGCACATACGCAGTACAACAATGGTCTCCAACATCCGGCAAAACCGAACGTTGGAGCTTGCGGGGGCTCCCAGAGGCTAGCTTCGCGTCGAAAAACGAAGCCACAAGTGACTTCTGTCTCGCTCCCAATCCACTAATTATTATCTTGTTGTGAGTCATCAGTTGATGTTGTATCAGCACTCTTTGTTAAATGCAAAGTTGCGGTGTGTTGTTGACCATCACGGTAGTAAGTGACTTTAGCGTTTTGTCCAACTTTGTATTTATATAAGGCCGCCTTTAATGAACCCGCATCTGTAACTTGAGTGTCACCAAGCTTTGTAATGACATCATACTTTTTCAATCCAGCAGTATCAGCAACTGAACCACTATTCACATCCATAATCACTACCCCTTTGCTTACGCTTGTTGGTAGTTTTAAGACTGATTGCTGTTGATCAGAAGTAATATTACCAAGATCCACCATACTAATTCCGAGTGATGGACGAGTTATTTTACCATTCTTAATCAACTGGTTAATAATTGTCACAACTTCATTACTTGGAATGGCAAAACCAATTCCTTCAACTGAAGAGCCTTGTGTATCAGAAGCAAGTTTCATTGAATTAATTCCGATAACTTGACCTGCCATATTAATTAATGGACCACCTGAATTACCGGAGTTAATAGCGGCATCTGTTTGGATAACCGATGTCAAAGTTCCATCAGTCCCGGCTTTTAATGTCCGATCTTTGGCAGAAATAATCCCTTTTGTTACTGTATTAGCATATTCACTTCCCATTGGTGAACCAATTGCTAGCACATCCTGACCAGGAACAATCGAATTAGAGTTACCAAAGGATGCAACTGTCTTAACATTTGTAGCGTTAATCTTCAATACAGCTAAGTCAGTTGCAGAATCAGCACCAACTAAATCAGCATTAACTTTTTTACCATTGCTTAAAATTACTTGGAGCGCGTTTGAACCTTTGACAACGTGGTTATTAGTTACAACATAAGCCGAATTTCCACTCTTCTTATAAATAACTCCTGACCCTTCACTAGCGGTTTCTAATTTATTATCACTAGAAGAATCACTGTTGCTTCCGTTACTACTGCCATAACCAAAAATTCCTAGCGTCCCACTTGATTGCTGAACTTTTTGTTTATTAATAACACTAACAACGGCTCCTTGAACGGACTTATAAGCTTGGGACGCTTCCCCGTTTAAGTCAGCCTTATTCTTATTAACCTTCGTACCACCAGACTTATTAGAGCCAGCTGGAACTCGTGTACTTGTTACTTCTTCATGATGTTGTACCAGGTTATTAATTCCTAAGGCGATTCCACCACCGATAAGACCAGCAAATAAGCCGACAATAATTACACCTAGCCACAATCGATCTTTAAAAGCTTGTTTTATCCTATTCACCAATTAAACCCTCCACTAAGTTAAAGAATTACTATCTTCAAATTACAATTTAAATATGAAAAATCATTGAATAAAGTCGATAAAAACCGTGATCTCTTTATTATAACGTCATTAACTTGCTTGGTTCTTCTGGTTCAGCATCTTGCAATTTAAAATCATGATCGACGCCAAAGTCATGCTGCTCCATCAAACTTGCAACTGTTAAGTGGGCGAGCGAACGCATGTTATTATGTTGACTACGGTGACCAAGGAAAATCTCTTTGGTTCGCCGCCCAACAACACTCATCAATGCATCGGCACCTTCTTCATTGGAAAGGTGACCCTCATCCCCTAATATCCGCTGTTTTAATGGCCATGAATAAGGACCCATCCGCAACATTTCTGTATCATGATTGCATTCCATTACGTAGGCATCTGCATTTCGGATGGTTCCCTCAACTCGATCAGAAACATAACCAGTATCCGTAATAATACAGAAGGTCTTATTATTGTGGTGAACTTGGTAAAATTGCGGTTGCGCAGCATCATGAGATACCGCAAAACTTTCAATATCCATGTCTCCCAAGTCCTTAACAGTATTTGGTGCAATAATATGCTTTTGTGCTAATGGGATTTTACCAACTTTATTGGCCATTGCCTGCCAGGTTCCTTCATTGGCATAAACATCCATCCCATAGCGACGTGCCAAGACACCAACACCATGCGTATGATCACTGTGTTCATGCGTTACAAAAATCGCATCGACATCCTTTAATGATCGATCAATCTTCTTCATTAAATTTTCAATCCGCTTCCCACTTAAACCAGCATCAATCAAGATCCGGTGGTTGCGCGTTTCCAAATAAGTTACATTTCCAGTACTCCCGCTCGCAAGTATACTATAACGTAATGGATCCGTTTCTGTCACTTAAAGTTCCTCCTCAATTACTTATCATTTAACGAGTTCGTATTCACACTATCTGGCGTTTCCTTCATAACTGTACTATTAAATGCGTTAACTTGTAATTGTTGAATTGCTCCTGAGTTTTTAGTTTTGATTTCAACAGTCCACGTTGGCACATAGACTGCTTTATCATCAGTAGTAGTGTTAAGGAGCTTAGAATAACTGAGCACCGACCACCTAATGCGGGAGTTATTAGGAATTTGATTATGTTTATACAACCAGGTAATTGCTCGGCGCTGACTAATCGTATTTGACCGTTGCCGGAGAATTTCAACATCTTGCAAGTAAGTCTGCGTATAACCTGTTATCTCATAGTCAGAGTTTATCCGAAAACGAATTTGCCCATCATTTGAAAATAGCGGCTTTCCTTCTAGCATTTGCGTATAAACAAGGGTATTTTTGTCCGATAATTCCTTGTTATAGCGATAATGATTTCCTAAACTTACCATCTTTTTATTTTTTAATAGACGGTCGACACGCCGAATCTCATTATTTTTAGTTGTTTTAATTGGCTTATCAAACTCACTAGTTAGTGTTCCTGAAGAAAGACGAAAATTTTGATTACGTAATTTCCCGGCTTCTTGCTCTAGGACTCCGCTATCAGAGGATTTCTTTCCAGCAATATAATATCCGGTTTGCTGCTTATTAGAAAGCTCGCCATAACTAATCGAGTCATTGCGCATTTCTTTTAACACTGTTGATTGGCGATTTTGCTGACCATTAGAAACGGTAAATCTAGTTTCTAAGATTAATGAACTTCCAACAAAGATATCAAAAAGCAAAAAGGCAAGGATAAAGATCCATTGAATACGTTTAAAATTCATTCTTTAACCCTCCTACTTTTCTAACTCGGTATATTCAACCCAGTGGCCGCGATACTTAATGAAATACGTTGGCACTAACTTTACAACATGACTATCTTTATCAGTTTTCCAAATATACCCGACACGTAAGTCCTTGATGTCACGCATCCGGTTGGTTGCATGTAATTGATTAATCACATCTGCACTTGATGGAAGCTTGACCATCTGGTGATCAATTGGCAATGGCACTCGAAGACTATAAAGACTTAGCCAGAAGCGTTCATTCCCGCTACTTGTAGATTCAAGCGTTACTTCTCCATAACCATCACTATTGAAAATTGGAAAGCTATTAACATAAGCCCGATAGTTTAACCGACGACCATGCTCACTCACCTCATCATAGCGCAAATTATCAAGCGGAATTCCAATTGTCGTCAACTTATTATAGAAGTGTGGGAAAATCTGGCTTGTTGATTCCCGATCGTCCTTACTAAGGTAATTTTCGTATTTAAGCGTTCCATCTTGGTGATTAAATATCAGCCGACGATTGGTTCCATCCGTATAGGTAGTCTCGTTGCCATTCCGATTTGCCGTAATTGTTGTGTGTTGGTTAGTACTCATTAGACTAGCACTAAGGGTATCGATGTTTTGCGCAGTGATTTGATATCCTAATGCTGGTAACTCAAAGGACCGGGGATACATCATTACTGCTACTCCGTTAATAGTTTTATGGTCAACTGGGATTCGATCCATTGACTTTAAGAGTTGCCGAATATGGTTAAATTTTCCCTGCTCTACCCGTACTCGGTACACACTATAATGGTGGTCACCAAGTAAGTAAATCTCATGTTGCCCGTTTAGCGGGATAACAATATGGTTAATCTGATTAACCCGGTCAGTATCAATTGACTGGGAAAATGTTTCGTTGAAGACTGAGCTCGGTACCTCATCCGGATATGTCAGCATTAACGAGTTCCGCCGTCGCAAATAACTCAAATAAACATCACTGTTATTTTGTTTGACAACATTTGTCCGGCCTAATTTCCAATCCTCTAACTCTTTTTTTACGCTCAGAATTAAATTAGCTTTAGGGCTATAAAGTTGATTCTGAGTTCCTTTTTCATTTGTCTCAACTGCTTTAGTTGGGAGATAAACATCGCCCCTTGATTGCGGTGTATATTGTTGTGATTGGTTATTATTGAAATTTTCGTGTCGTGCTCCCTCAAAAGGAAATGGGTTGGTCCAGACAATCCATGAAATGAATAAACTAAGAAGCACAACAACCGTTAAGGCGATTGCTTGCCAATTACTTTTCAGCTTCTTCATCATCCCAGTCTTCCTCCTCATAAGGTACATATGGCAAGGAAATATAGAATGTTGAACCCTTGCCTTCTACACTATCAACCCAAATTTGTCCACCAAGCATATTGATAACTTCCTTGGAAATAGCTAGTCCCAGACCTGTTCCCCCTTGCTTCCGGCTTCTTGCCTTATCAACGCGGAAGAATCGATCAAAGATACGTCCAAGATCTTTTCGTGGAATCCCTAAACCTTGGTCAGAAATACTTAAAATAACATGATTATGCGTCTCCAGTAAGCGGGTTGTAATTACACCACCATCTGGAGAATACTTAATCGCGTTATTCATAATATTATCAATTACCTGGGTAAACTTATCGGTATCAATTTCAACCCATAAATCTTTCTTAGTAAAGTATCGTTCAATGGTATATTTTTTCTTTTTTGGATCTTCTTCTTTTTTAATAATCATATCGAAACGATCCAAGATATAGTTAAATAACTCATTGATATTTACGTATTCCAGATTGAGCTTCGTTGTCCCTGCATCCATCCGTGATAGACTCAACAGGTCATTGATCATCCGAATCATCCGGTCTGTCTCATCCTGAACAACCTTTAAGAACTTAGGGGCAATTTCTTTATCCTGCCAAGCACCATCACTTAATGCTTCGACATAGCTTCGAACACTTGTTAATGGAGTCCGCAACTCATGTGAGACGTTTGAAACGAATTGCTTCCGTTCGCGTTCTTCTTTTTGCTGGCTCGTTACATCATGAAGGACACAGACAAGCCCACTGACAAAGCCAGATTCGCGTTGAATTGGTGAGAAGTAGGCGTTTAAGATCAAATTATTGCCAGAGTTTGACATATCAATAATCATCTCACGCTGTTCACCATTTACTAGTTGACGAACGGTATAGTCATGACGAATATCCAACACATCAATAATTGACTTACCAATTAAATCATCTTCATTTTCGACACCTAGTAACTGTAACGCCATATTATTTACAATGGTCACATTTCCTCGACGATCAGTGGCTAAAACCCCATCAGACATATGGGATAAAATGCTATCAAGCCGTCGTCGTTCAGAATCGCTTGACTCCTGTGCCTCTTCAACCCGGACAGAAAGATTATTAACTGCCCCTGCTAATTGTCCTAACTCGTCATTTCCCAATACTTTTACTTGACCAGAATAGTCTCCCCGGGCAATTCGTAATGTTTGTTTCCTCATTTCTTCAATTGGGCGGGTAATTTCCTGGGAAATAATAATTGCCAAGATCAAACTCAAGACAATAGTAATCATCGCCGCAGATAGGTATACCAAAGTAATATTATTAATATTAGCGTAGACACTTTCTAGACTAGCCCGCAGGTAAACAGCTCCCACAACGTTATTGTTACTATTATCCACAAGGGGAATAACATTAACATAGTAGCGCGTGTGATTTGAATTATCGTATAAATTTTCGGTATGCGACCTATTATTTAATAAGGTTGCTTTGATTGCTTGGTCCGTTGTTTTCTGACCGATTGCACTCCGATTATCAGCGTTGCTTGTTCCCCGCACAATACTCTTACTATCAACCACCCGGATTTCAGAAATATTATTATTATTAACTTCTGAAAGGATTTGGTTAATTTGTTTGTTTGCTTTTTTAGTATTTGATCGTGATAGCTGCTCTGCTAAAGAATTATCAACGTAAGACGGTAATTCAATGGTTTGCTTAAACGTATTAAGGTTCTGATGCTCTAATTGACGCACAAAAACCGCCCCAACACATTCAAGTGTTAACATCAAAATTAACACGAATACGAGAGCGATTTTAAAACGAATCGATTGATAAAATTTTAACTTGCTGTTCACAATGGTTCAGCCTCTAATTCTGATCAGGATTTGCTAGGTAATAGCCAACACCACGCCGGGTAATTAACCATTGGGGGTGACTCGGGTTATCTTCAATCTTTTCACGAAGCCGTCGAACGGTCACATCAACTGTCCGAACATCCCCAAAATAGTCATAACCCCATACAGTCTGAAGAAGATGTTCGCGGTTAATAACTTGTCCAATATGTTGAGCTAGATAGTGTAAAAGTTCAAACTCACGATGCGTTAAATTGATATTTTCGCCTCGCTTAGTTACGGTATAGGCTTCAGGATGAATCGTAAGGTCGCCAATTTGAATATCGGTATTATTTTCTTCTTCTGCCGGTGCCTTCAGAGTTGCTTGCCGTCGTAAATTAGCCTTTACTCGTGCTACTAGTTCGCGGTTAGAGAACGGCTTAGTAACATAATCATCGGCCCCAAGCTCAAGCCCCAGCACCTTATCTAGTTCCGAATCTTTAGCAGTTACCATAATAATCGGCATGGTATGCTTAGCCCGAACCCGCTTGGCCACTTCAAGTCCATCGATCTTCGGCAGCATTAGGTCAAGAATAATTAAATCAGGATTTTCTGCTTCTACTTGTTCTAAAGCTGCTTCGCCATCATAGGCTACGACAACTTCATATCCTTCTTTTTCAAGATTAAATTTGATGATATCAGAAATTGGTTTTTCATCATCAACAACTAAAATTTTCTTTGCCATATCAATGATTCCCTCCATTGGGTTAATTGATTAATTACTTTAAATCTGCTATATATCAGTGCCTCTATTATAGCACAGGGAAAAGTTCCATAAATATTTTCTAAAAACTTATGAAAAATATTTGACATTTGATCAATAACAGGTTAAAATGTTTAAGTATTCTGTTAAAGGATATGGGCAGTTAGCTCAGCTGGCAGAGCAACGGACTCTTAATCCGTGGGTCCAGGGTTCGATCCCCTGACTGCCCATCAGAGGTTTACAGCGATTGAGATTTTATCTCAGTCGCTTTTTTCATACTTAAAATAAAGACTGCGAAAATCTTATCTTTTCGCAGTCTTTATTTTATTTAAACTGATCCTTAACATACTGTGCATATAGTGGTGTTGTCTTTAATAATTCTTGATGGGTTCCTGCGCCGGATACTGTTCCATTTTCGATAAAGTAGATTTTATCGGCATCGACAATCGTACTTAAGCGATGCGCAATTACTAGTGTCGTTCTTCCTT
Source organism: Limosilactobacillus sp. DJ3M12 (assembly GCF_947381695.1). NCBI lineage: Bacteria > Bacillati > Bacillota > Bacilli > Lactobacillales > Lactobacillaceae > Limosilactobacillus > Limosilactobacillus sp. DJ3M12. The sequence goes on from NZ_CANCWY010000011.1 coordinate 13,045, forward strand.
GCATTAAGTCTCCCAATGCTTTTTGAACCATCGCCTCTGATTCAGCGTCCAAGCTAGCAGTGGCTTCATCAAGCATTAAGATTTTTGGATCGCGGAGAAAAGCTCGCGCAATCGCTATTCGTTGCCGTTGTCCCCCAGAAAGTTTGATCCCTCGTTCACCAATTTCAGTTTCTAACTGATCTTCCATTTCACTGACAAAGCCATCTGCATAAGCCATTCTTAACGCGTCCCAAAGTTCCTCATCTGAGGCTTCTCTCCGTAATCCATAAGTTAAATTATCACGAATAGTTCCTGGCATTACCGCGGCATCTTGGCTTACGAGACCAATTTGTTCACGCCACTTGGCTAAGTCTACATTTTCGATATTCTCTTCACCGATCAAAATTTCCCCACCTGTTGGCTGATAGAAGCGTTCAATCAACGAGAAAATAGTTGACTTTCCTCCACCAGATGGGCCGGCAAAAGCTACCACTGCATTAGGTTTAGTTTCAAAACTAACATCTCGTAAGACTGGCTTACCTTCCTCATATGCAAAATCAACATTCTCAAATTTCAATGGTGCACTCGCAATATCTTTTTCTGCTTTATCAGCAGCAAATTCTTCTGGTTCAGTTAAGATTTGTTGGATACGTTCCGTGGCTCCGCTAGTCTTTGCCATATTATTAAAGAGCTGACTAATTACAACAATAGGACTAATAATCTGGAAAAGATACATTAAAAATGAAACTAAGGCGCCCATTGTCATTGCACCATTCATAACGCGAATTGCTCCGTAACCAAGAATCCCAAGAAACATTATCATCATGAGCATGTTTGTAATTGGTTGCGTTACTGAGTTAATCAACGCTTCTTTTCTTCCGACATGATATAAATTGTCGATACGACGATTTCCCTTTGCCAGTTCATGTTCTTCACCGTTTGAAGACTTAACTAATCGGACCTCACCCAATACATCGGTGGAATCACTAGCAAATTTTGCTAATTCATCTTGCCGAACCCGACCAATCTTACGCGACTGATTCATCACTGGTAGCATGACTAAAATCACTAAAGGAACTGCCACAAACATCAACAATGTCATCCGCCAATCCATTGCTAACATAATAACCAGTGCACCAACGAATTGTAAAAGCGATGTCATTGCATTTGGTAATGTTGAAGCAAGCAAATCCTTCACCTGTGACGTATCATTAACTAATCGTGAACTGATTTCGCCTGTTTTAACATCATCAAAATATTTTACAGGCATTTTAAGTAGTTTTTGCCATAATTGTTTCCGTAATTTAGAAACAACATTTTCACCAAAAATTCCTAATAATAACCCTGATAACGCACTTGTGATTAATCCTGCTATAAAAATTACAACTGTTAAAATTGCCAACGTTAGACTAATACTCTTAAAATTATTAATTAACTTTTGCGCTAGTTGAGGAACAAATAGGTTAGCACCCATGGAGATAAAACCTAGTAAGATTCCCACAAAAAGCTTAATATACTGCGGATGTAATTGATTTATTAAACTAAAGAAACTTCGAAAACTAAATTTATTTCTGCTCAAAGCATAAGCCTCCTAACAGTTAAATATCTAACTTTTAATGATGATGAATATTTAAACACATAGATACCTAACTGTCAAGAGCCTAACTTATTTTTTTAGATTGCTATTAATATTAGTCATCCCTTTAACTATTGCATCAATATCTCTTTCATCGAGGCGGCTAATAATCTGCAAATAAGCTTTATCAAATATTTCTTTAACCTCATTAGTCTTTTCTTCACCCTTTTTGGTAAGAAAAATACGCTTAATTCGTGCTGACTCTTGATCCGCCTTCCGGATAATATACCCGTCGCGTTCAAGATTTTTCACCATACTAGTAACACTAGCATTCCGTAAATGGAAATGGTCACCTAATTCTCGTTGAATAAGCCCAGCGTGTTTTTCTATATAAAAAAGCGTATGTGCTTGCTGTGGAGTTATATCTAATTCAGGGGCAAGTTCAGTATAAAAATGCTTCATGTTAATCATATAGTTCCGCAATAAACAGTTCATTTGCTCAAATTTATCCTTTTTTAATGTCATAAAATTACTCCCAATTTTAATTTTATTGTTAATTATAACAGTTAGGCACCTAATTAAAATATGGATTTGAAAATTTATTAAATAAATTCAGAAAAACACTTGCGAAAATGATCGGAAGTTGATATTATTATTTATGTTGTCAAAGACATGGGCAGTTAGCTCAGCTGGCAGAGCAACGGACTCTTAATCCGTGGGTCCAGGGTTCGATCCCCTGACTGCCCATCATATAAAAAAGATCACCGAGTAATCGGTGGTCTTTTTTTGTTATAAAATTGTAATTACATGTTGTTTAGGACGCTTAGAAACAATTTCAATTGCGCCAAGTGCTTCTAGTTCTTCAATGGCTGCCTTAGTCTTTGTCATTGGATAATGGCGATTACTCTTCTTCAAAGTTTCAATAATATCATTATCTTTAATTCCTAAATCTAACTGGTTAGTAAATAGCTTTGATTGTGCAAGAAGATATAGAACATTACAATACAAACTATCAGACGTTGCAGCTAATTGATGATGGTGTTCATTGACCCACTGACTAATAATTTCATTGGCTTTATCAAGCTTTTCACGAGATTGACTCAAAATCTTAATTACTTTTTCTTGCTGACTAACAAGTATCATTAATAATTTTTGAATAAAAAATGTTAAATCAGCTCTATTTTCCGCACTATCGGCATCCTTAAATACCTTATAGTATTGCTGAACATTATTATGAATTGCAGTAGCCACAGAAAAGCCAGTAAAGCGATCAAATTTGTTAGCAATATATGACGACAAAAGATAACGCCCCATTCGACCGTTACCATCAAGAAATGGATGGGTATTTTCAAAGAAAAAGTGAGTTACAAGGGCTTTATATATTGAAGGAGTATCATCATTATTCATATATTCAATTAAAGCTGTAAGGGCAACCTTGATTGCAGTTTCCGTGGTTGGTGGTCGATGAACTGTTTTAATGCCATCCCCGATCGAAAGCACTTCGCTATTAGGAAGCTTATCACGAAATATTTTTCCATTGGGCAGTCGATCTTCATTAAGTTCGCCTTTTAACAAGGAATCATAGATTTTTCTATAGTCTTGAAGAACATTGATTTCAACTTTTTTTCCTAATTGTGTGCGCTGGTACATTTTTATAGTTGAACCAAGCCTTTTCTTTGATATATGATCATCACCATTTATTGGGTGGTTATTTTCCTGAATAACAGTACTAATTTCAACACGACTCGTTTTTACACCTTCAATATCATTAGTGTAGAAAATTTCAGAGAGTAATAATGAATTCAAAAATTGATTAATCGCAACTTGGGGAAGCGTTACAGAGATATCCTTAATCATATTAGAATTACGCCTAAGCTGATCCGCCAGGTTTTGAATTTCCGGTAATGGAAGATAGAAAATTGGATATTTACTTGTCTGTGCACCATCGCGATAGTTAAGAAGAGGAAACAGAGTTGTCTTCTAGCTTGTATATCCGTTCAGTCGACTCTGATATTCACTTTCAATTGCTACCGGGTCATTCGTCTTATCTTCAATAAAATACTTATATTTAGATAATGGTATGTATTTCATTATTTATCTTCCCTCCTTAAAGCTAAAAAGCTATTTTTTAGTGTTATTATACTAAAATACTAACATAATAACCCTTGAAGATTGATTTTCAGGGGTTATTATCATTAGAAATTCATATATAAATACTAAAAATCAATTTTTGGGCATTTATAAACTTAAACATATATTTGAAAACTGCTTTTTTGAATGAATAATCTAATTTAACTAATAACGATGAGTAAATTAATAATTTGGTGAACAGTTCAACGCAAAGAATTTGGCCTTACCCGACAAAAACTTTAACATTCTAATACTTTATTCTACATTAGCAATCTACTTCTTTACTCACAAGTACATCTTTAAACCACGTAAATAAAAAGGACGTCATTCGGACGTCCTTTTTATTTACTTATCTTCTGCTATTAGTTCTTTTCGTGCTTGGCGTAAACTCATTTCTTGTTCTGGCGAAACCTCGGGATAAGCTAATGGCAAACTATTAATCTTCTTTGTCAAAATATTAGATACAATTAAACGCGAATACCACTTATCATCAGCCGGAATAACATACCATGGATTTTCCTTTGTGGCGGTAGCATTAATCACCTTTTCATATACCTTTTGGTAATCGTCCCAATATTGACGTTCGCGAATATCAGCTGCAGAAAACTTCCAATTCTTTTCTGGTGTATCAATCCGTGCTAAGAAACGCTTCTTCTGTTCTTCCTTTGATACATGGAGGAAGAATTTTACAATTAAGTAACCGTTCCGCGTTAGATAACTTTCGTACTGACGAATATCTTCGTAACGACTATCAAAGAATTTGTTATTAACATCATGAACAGACTCAATCCCTGGAATATTAGATTGCAAAATTAAAGCAGGGTGAACGCGTGAAACAAGAACGTCCTCATAATAAGATCGATTGAAAACACCAATATCACCACGCATTGGCAATTCACGATTGATTCGCCAGAGATAATCATGACGTAATTCGCGGCCTGTTGGTTGTTTAAAATTGGCCACCTTAAACCCAACTGGATTTACGCCCGCAAAAATATGCGAAATCATACTATCTTTTCCTGCCGCGTCCATTGCTTGAAATACTACTAAAACACCATAATGACGCCGCGCATACATCATCTTTTGCGCATTCTTGATTGACTTTACATTTTTCTTGATCTTCTTTTTAATCTTCTTAAGATCATCAGCAGAATCTTTTACCTTAGTTGGTGCCGTCTTAATATCAAAGTCTTTTCCTGTGTAACAATATTTCTTGGTTTTCATCAACATTCACCTCATTGCTTTTAATTTGATTTTAATTACCATCATAGCAAATCTCTCAAGTTTTGGTTAATAAAAACGGATTTAAAAAAAGAACCATGAACAATTCTAGTTCACAGCTCCATTATTTATAATATTCTTTTCTGTTGGCTGGTATTTACTATGTTTTAATTTACCAATTTGGTGCTCTCGACCATCATTAACAATAAATTCATCAACAGCACCACAATGCTCACAAACTACCACAATTTGATACCGTTGCGAGTCATCATTATTCGTATCCATCCAATTTCTTTCCGCAATTACTAACGGCTGTTCATGGCACTGATAACAAGAAATCCCTAGTTTACATTCTTCCCTAAAAGGATCTCCTGTTTTTCCTACCATTCCATAACGGTCCTCACCATGGACATTATCAAAATTATTGTAAAACATCTAATCACTTCTTTAATATTCAACTGCTTTTGCACGTTTTATCTTAATAACAAAGACTACTATTATTTCCATTACAAAAATTGAAATCGCACAAATAATAAAGAGGATATGATAAGAGGTCGCTTCAATCATCAATCCACCAAATAGCGGACCAATTGCCTTTCCTAAAGAAGAAAATGCGTTCAGAATTCCCTGATACTTTCCCTTAACAGCAACCGGTGAAAGGCTGTTTACAATGGCAGGCATTGTTGGCAGAGCAGTGGCTTCACCGATTGTCAGAACGACCATTGCCGCAACAAACCAGCTATATGAGTGAGCGTAAAGTAATAAGACAAATGAGAAACCAATTGTAAACATCCCAATAAATACTTGCGCATATGGCCGATTAACCCAGCGATTAAGCCAAGTAATTCCTAATTGGAAAACAACAATTAAAATCCCATTTAATGTCCACAAAAGACTATATTTTGTCATCGAGATTCCTTGATCAGTCATGAAAACTGATAGGTTACTTGCCCATTGTTCATACATTGTCCAGATTACAACTAAGGCAATGAAGAAGATCCAGTTAATCCATAAGTTAGCTTGAGGCATCTTAATATTAACTGTCTTGTTCTCTTCTTCAGCTTCCATATCTTCGGTCTTTACAACTGTTTGTTGACTATCCTTAAAGAAAAAGATAACAACAAGTGAGAACATTGTATAAAGGATTGTGGTAATCAAAAACATTGGTGAAACATTGCCATCTGCATACTGATAAAGCGGGCCGACAATAGTAGTTCCAATCACCATTCCCAAGTTATTGGCAAAATACAACATATTAAAAACATAACGACCATCTCGACCTGAACGAGTCGCAAAAGAATTAACCATTGTAATGATCCAGCCATTAAAGAATCCAATAACTGTTAAAAGAATTCCATATATCGGCCAGCCATTGAAGAAAATCATAATAGCCATTACGATTGTCGCTAGCAGTGTCCCGCCAATCATTAATTTCCGCGGGTTAGCTCGGTCAAATAGCATTCCGCTAATATAACTTCCGACAACATTTGCTCCCGAATAAAAGAGTAAAACGATTCCCGATACAGTTAATGACTCATGCAACTGATCGTGAATATAAATTGTTGTTAATGGCCAGACAAAACTATTCCCAATACTTCCAAGGAACATTCCGAATAAAAGCCATTTTAATTCTACGCCTTGACGGTTCATTGTTTACGCCTCCTCAATTACTATCATACTGTTTATTTTTTTAAAAACATTTTTAATGTCTTAAGCGCACTAAAAGGGCTACCTCAGTTTTTACTGAAATGCCCTCTTAGAAATTTAGTTTTTAATTATTATCTTCAGGGATATAGGAAATCGAAGTGAACTTATTATAAGACTTTGCAAATAATAATTTAACTGTCCCCCGCGGACCACTACGATTCTTTTCAATGATGACTTCAACTTCACTAGCATTTGATCCATCGTCATCCTGATTATTTCCCGGGTTATTATTATCTTCCGAATCTTCATCGTGCTCATAATAGTCATCACGATAAAGGAAACTAACAATATCTGCATCCTGTTCAATCGATCCAGATTCACGAATATCAGATAAAACCGGGCGCTTGTCTTGTCGCTGTTCAACTCCCCGCGACAACTGTGATAGGGCAATAACTGGAACTTCTAATTCCTTTGCCAGTTTCTTTAGTTGTCGAGAAATTTCTGAAACTTCTTGTTGCCGGTTATCAGGATTACTCCCTTCAATCAACTGAAGGTAATCAATTACGATCAATCCTAAGTTGCCTTTTTCCTTTGCTAAGCGCCGACAACGTGCCCGAATTTCTGCTACCTTGATTCCTGGTGTATCGTCAATATAGATACTAGCGTTACTCAAGGCACCAGTTGCAATAAATAAACTTTGCCATTCATCCTGCGTAAGCTGTCCGGTCCGTAAGTGGTTAGCGTTAATATTTCCTTCAGCACAAAGCATCCGGTTTGCTAAAGACTCCGCACCCATTTCAAGACTGAAAATTGCGACCGTATTATCGGTTCTAGTTGCAACGTTTTGAGCAATATTCAAAACAAAGGCAGTCTTCCCAACAGCAGGTCGTGCCGCAATAATCACCAACTCATCTTTATGCAGACCAGTCGTCATCTCATCTAATTGAGCATATCCAGTTGAAAGTCCAGTAATCTCTGAATCTTGACTAGAGAGCTCACTGACATGATTAATTGACTCTTGTAAAACGTCACTAATACTTTTAAAACCAGTTTGACGACTATTTTCCGAAACTGACATAATTTCTTGCTCAGCCCGGTCAAGTTGATCTTCAATTTTATCATTTCCGGCATAGCTATCATTGATAATCTTGGTTGCAGTATTGATCAACCGTCGTGAAATCGCCTTATCATGAACAATCTTTGAGTAATAGACAACATTAGCAGCCGTCGGAACCGCTGTTGCAAGTTCAGCAATATAAGCAACGCCACCAATATTTTCCGTTTGATTATCCTGATCAAGGACATTTTTCATCGTTAACGGATCGATTGGCTGGTCCGCATCATTTAGTTGGACCATCTTTTCAAAAATAATTTGGTGAGCCTTCCGATAAAAATCTTGCGGCTCAAGATATTCCATCGCATCAGCCAACGCGTTTTTACTTAAAAAAGCAGCTCCAAGAACTGCTTTTTCTGCTTCAATATCGCGTGGCTCTTCTTGCACTGGTGCATTATCCATGACGATACCGCTCCTTAAATCTATTAATCCTCATTACTTTTCAGCAATGTGAACACGAATTTGAGCTTCGACTTCTGGATGAAGTTTGATTGGCACATTTACGTAGCCAAGCGCCTTAATTGGAGCCGCCAGCTCAATCTTTCGCTTATCAATTTTAAGGTCAAATTGTTTTTGTAAAGCAGTTGCAATTTGTTTTGTTGAAATTGAACCAAACATCCGGCCATCTGTACCGGCTTTTCCACTTAATTCAACAACTGTATTATCATCTTCAAGAATCTTCTTCATCCGCTTGGCATCAGCTAATTCTTCAGCAGCATGTTTTTCTTCAGCACGTTGTTGACCCTTTAGTTGGCTCATCGCCGCCTTAGTAGCTTGTTTTGCTAATCCACGCTTAATTAAGTAGTTTTGAGCATAGCCATCTGGAACTTCCTTAATTTGACCACGTTGACCACGGCCTCGTACATCTTGTGTAAAAATAACTTTCATTATGATCACTCCTCTGTATCGTCTTGCTCTTTATCAGGTTTAGTTAGAATATCAACTAACTCTTGCTTGACATGTGTAATATCTTTATCACTGATTTGTGTAGCAGCATTTGCAAGGTGACCGCCACCACCCATTTTTTCCATGATTACCTGGACGTTGACATTTCCCATTGAGCGTGCTGAAATTCCGATCTTGTTATCAGCACGTTCAAAAATTACAAATGAAGCTTCAATCCCACTCATTTGGAGCAACATATCAGCAGCCTGGGCAGCCGTGACAGGATCATAAACCTGTCCCTCTTCACCCGTACATAATGCTATTTTATCATTTATTTCCGCTCTTGAAATCAAATGATTACGCATCATGAAGGTTTCTGGATTTTCTTTCATAAATGATTGAATCATTAAACCATCGGCACCAGCAGAACGCAAGTAACTAGCTGCATCAAAAGTTCGCGTACCAGCACTCTTGGTGAATGATTTTGTATCAACCTGAATCCCTGTTAGCATTGCCGTTGCTTCAAGCTTGTTAAGTCCTTTTCCTTCACGTGGTTGGTACTCAAACATTTCCGTAATTAACTCACAAGTTGATGAGGCATATGGTTCGATATAAACAAGCAATGGATTTTCAGGAAAGTCCTCGCCGCGACGGTGGTGGTCAATGATAACAAGTCTGTTTTGCATTTTATCATATAATTCAGGAGCAATGGTAATTCCCCGCTTAGCATGGTCAACCATTACTAACAAACTGTTATTTGTCGCTTTTTCTAACGCTTCGACTGGTGAAATAATATGGTCCCTAATCGTCTGGTAATTATCAATCTCATGCATCAAACGTTGAATATCAGAGTGTGGATGTTCATCATCAATCACAATCCAACATTCTTTACCGTTCATTTCCGCAATCCGTCGAATCCCCAAACAGGCACCGATTGAATCCATATCTGGATTGGTGTGGCCCATCACAAATAATTGGTCTGATTGAGCCATTAATTCTTGTAATGCTTGACTAATCATCCGTGCTCGTACCCGGGTTCGTTTCTCCATCGGGTTGGTCTTTCCACCATAGAAACGTGCCTCCTGATCTTGAGCCCGAACAACAACTTGGTCTCCACCACGACCTAACGCGAGGTCAAGGTTATTTTGTGCTGTATCAGCAAGTTTTATCAGATCATTTTCGCCATAAGCAATTCCTACGCTAAGAGTAACTGGCGAATTTTGCTTGGATGTATTTTCACGGATAACATCAAGAATCTTGAATTTTTGTTTTTCAAGTTCTTTTAATGAAGCTTGATGTCCAATAATCAAGTAGTTATCATCATCAATGATCTTCATCAATAAGTGATTAGCAACTGCCCAATCGCTTATTTGTGAAGTTACGTAATTATGAAGATTAGAGACATCAGAATCACTCATTCCTTGAATCAACTCATCATAGTTATCTAGGTAAATATTACCAATGAAGATTTGTTCATCCTTATATTGTGCACTAATCTGTTCATATTTTGTAATATCTAATAAATAAACTACCTGTCCGTGATGCTGAACCAAAAATTCAAATTGATGGTCACGCCATGTCACTACTTGTGTTTGCTTATCATCTGCATGATCTTTTATTAATTCCGCTAATTTTACATCAACATCTGCAATCGGCTTCCCTACAACAATTTCAAGATTAAAATAACGCGCCATATATGGATTAATCCATTCAACCTCATGACGCTTATTTAACATAATCATTCCCATGGGCATTTCCAGTAATGCTTCTTGTTGCCCACGTTGGACTTTATACGTTAATTCATTTAAATATTCATGAGCATCGACTAATAATTTTCTTAACCGCCGAATACTAATAGCTCCACCAATAACTGCGATTACTAAAACAATTAGTCCAATAATCCAGTTATCCATAAACCCTAAAATAAGCCCAATGATTGTTAAAAGCACTATATAGCAGACATTCCAGCGGACGGCTGGGTGTTCAAAATAAAACTCCCAGTTCTCACGACTGAAAATTTTTCGCATGCTAGTCCTCCTAAAAATAGCTTTAAATTATTAATTGGATAAATCTATCATATCACATCAAATACTTAGTCAATAGATTATATCATCTAATGGGTAACTATAATAGGTGTTGAGCCACAAGTGAATCGGTTACTAATACATTTGCATATTTTCCAGCTAAGGCCGCTTTGATTGCTTTTAACTTATTCATTCCACCAGCGATAAGAACTGATTCCCGAGCTTGTTTTAGATCATCTAAAGCAATAGCAACTGTGCGATCATTTAACTGGTCATCAACGATTTTCCCGCGTTCATCAATAAAGCGAGAAACAAGGCCCCCGGCTGCTTTCTCTTGCAAGGTTTTAATTTGCTGATCATTAAAATAACCTAGTTCAAATAGCGTTGCATCTTGTTCCGTCGTTTCTACCGTAAAAAGTGCCACGCTTGTCCGCTTACCAGTATCTAAAATCTCGTTAATAAATTTATCTTTTATCACCATCTCTTTAATTTGCTTATTTTCGAAAATTAAAGGAAGCGGAAGAATCTGCGCCTGGGTATGGTAGCATTTATTAAAACATTTAGTAACCTCTACAACATAATTATTATGAGTAGAGTTCGCCACTGTTCCTTTCAAATAGACCACCTGAACATTTTTACGGTCATTTGGTATCAATTGACGTGCTACGCTGACCAGTGTCTTTCCCCAACTAACACCAATAACATCATTATCCTTAACTTTTTTATCAAGGTAACGAGCCGTGGCCTTACCTAAAGATGATAAAATTTCAGCCGTTTCATTGCTTTCTGGAATACTAATAATGACATCCTTTAGTTGATACTTTTTTTTAATTGGTGCTGCAGATCTTCAATATTGCTAAGGGGATCATTTATTGAAATTTTGACAATATTTTTCTCGCGTGCAAATTGAAGTAATCGAGAAATTGTTGGTCGCGATAAATTTAGTTTTTTTCCGATTTCTGCTTGGGTAGCGCCATCTAAATAGTAAAGTTTACTAACCTGGACGGCCTGTTTAATTTGTTGCTTACTATCCACTCGCAATCCCTCATTTATGTTTTATTATTAATCTATAATAACATTAAAATAGTTCAGAGGCTGATTTTCACCAACCGCTGAACTATTTTCGACATTATTCTATTCTTTACCAATAACTTGCATACTATGGCTAACGCCCAACCTTGTAGCTCCAGCATTAATCATTGCTTCTGCTTCTTCGGTTGTATGAATACCACCAGAAGCCTTTACTTCAGTGGGAGTTTCTTTAGTAGCTGCTGACATTAATTCAACATCATGAACTGCTGCTCCACGGGTTGAGAAACCTGTTGATGTTTTTACAAAGTCAGCACCTGCATCAGCAACAATCTTAGATGCCTTAGTGATTTCATCATCAGTTAGCAAAGCTGTTTTAATAATTACCTTTGCCACCTTATTGGCATTATGAGCAACTTTAACAACTGTCTTAATATCATCAGCTACTTTAGCATAATTTTTGCCTTTCATTTCGCCGATATTCATAACCATATCGACTTCATCAACACCATCTTTAATCGCTTACTCAGTTTCAAAAACTTTTGTTGCAGTTGTAGTGGCTCCAAGAGGAAAACCAATAACAGTTGCTGTTACTACATCAGTTTCTTCTAATGCTTTATGAGTTTTAGCAACCCAGTATGGATTAATCATAACAGTATGAAAATGATTATCAATTGCTTGCTTAATAACTTTTTCTACTTGTGCTTCTGTTGCTTCGGGACTTAGTAAAGTATGATCAATATATTTATTTAGTTTCATCTTAGAGTCACTCCTTTTCTATAATTTAAAAATTAAAGAGACCTATAAAAAGGTCTCTTTAATTAATATTACTAGTGGAAACTAGTCTTCTGCAACGAATGGCAAAAGACCCATGATCCGTGCACGCTTGATAGCGATAGTTAACTTACGTTGGTTTTTAGCACTGGTACCAGTAACCCGACGTGGTAAGATCTTACCACGTTCAGAAATGAACCGACGTAATAAATCAGTGTCTTTGTAATCGATGTATTCGATGTGGTTTGCGGCGATGAAGTCGACCTTACGACGACGACGTCCGCCCCGACGTTGTTGTGCCATGAAATTACCCTCCTATTCTGAGTAAAAATTTATTTAGAATGGTAATTCGTCATCAGCTAAATCAATGGATTGACCACCATCATCACTACTTCCAGGGAACTGGTTGCCAGCATTTTGATTGGGATCGAAACCATTGTCCATACTTGGTGACGGATTACTTTGAGGAGCATTATTTCCAGGTTGTGATTGACTGCCATATTGTGGAGCCTGAGCACCAAACGATTGTTGGTTATTGTTAAATGGCTGTTGAACGCCTGATTGGTTCACACCACCATTTTGACGAGGTTCTAACAATGCAAAGTTATCTACAACAACTTCGGTAACATATACACGGTTACCCTGTTGGTTTTCATAATTCCGGGTTTGAATACGCCCTTCAATTCCAACAAGTGAACCCTTATGCGTAAAGTTACTAAAGTTTTCAGCGGATTTACGCCAAATAACGCAATTGATAAAGTCAGCATCACGATCACCATTTTGGTTTCGGAATTGCCGATCAACAGCTAACGTAAATGAAACAACAGCCGTCCCGCTGGTTGTGTACCGCAACTCGGGATCTCTTGTTAAACGCCCAGTTAAGACTGCACGATTAAGCATAGATCTTTCTCCTCTCTTTACTTTATTGACAAATTAATTAAGCATCAAGCTTAACAATCATGTGACGTAGGATATCATCACTGAACTTAGCTAAACGATCAAATTCGTTTAAAGCTTGGTCTGAATCAGTAGTTAAGTTTACCACGTGGTAAGTACCTTCAGTGTACTTAGCGATTGGGTAAGCAAAACGACGAGTTGACCAATCCTTTGAGTCAGCGATAGTTGCACCATTGTCCGCCAAGATCTTGTCGAATCGGTCTACCAATTCGCTCTTTGCAGATTCTTCGATATCAGGACGAATGATGTAAGTAATTTCATATTTGCGTGTTTCCATGAATGTTACACCTCCTTATGGACTCTGGCTCTTCTCGCTATTTGAGAAGAACAAGGAAAGTAGACGTCATTACGTATACTCACAGACATAAAATATAGCATAAAATTCTATTTAAAACAAGGAACATCTAACAAGAAATCCTAAATGTTGCGGTCACTATAACTATATATACGTAAAATATCTACTTTCTCACTTTATTTTTTTAATTTTCTGTTGGTTGATTTTCTTCTTGTGAGGAATTATTAGTTACTTCTTCAGTCTCCTCATCGACTTCTTTATCCACCTTTGCAATCGTAGCAACACGGGCACCATTATCCATCTTAATTAAGTGAACACCAACCGCAGATCGTCCAGTTTGCGATACACTTTCAATGCCAAAACGAATAATTACTCCCTGGTCAGTCACTAACATGATATCTTCATCACCATTGACAGTCGTTAAACCAACCAGCGGGCCATTCTTTGCAGTAACATTAACTGTCTTAACTCCTAATCCGCCCCGGCCTTTGATTGGGTATTCAGAAGCAGGAGTTTGCTTTCCAAAACCATTTTCACTAATTACAAGTACCTTGCTATCAGAATTAAGAGGGGCAGCGCCAATTACGTAGTCTTCATCTCGTAAACGAATCCCACGAACTCCAGCCGCGCTTCGTCCCATTGACCGAACAACTGATGATTTAAAGCTAAGAGCATATCCATTATGAGTACCAATAATCATTGGCTGATCTTCACTAATAACTTCTACATCAATCAATTCATCGTTTTCATGGAGATTAAGCGCCTTTAATCCATTACTTCGAATATTCTTAAACTCTGTTACTGCTGTCCGTTTAACTGTTCCTAGCTTAGTAGTAAAGAAGAGGTATTTATCATCATCGTTAGTTTCATGTGAAACATTGATAACAGCGCTAATCTTCTCTTTATTATTAATTCCAAGCAGGTTAATAATTGGAATTCCCTGCGCAGCCCGACCATATTCAGGAACTTCATACCCTTTCATTGAGTATACTTTTCCTGAATTAGTAAAGAAGAGCAACATATCATGAGTTGAGCTAGAAATTAGTTGTTCAATAAAATCATCTTTATGAACTCCCATTCCCTTAACACCACGACCCCCACGATGCTGAGACTTAAATTCATCAACTGGAAGACGTTTAATGTATCCATTGTGGGTCAAGGCAACGATAATATCTTCTTCTTCAATTAAGTCTTCATCTTCAATATTGGTAATATCACCAACTTGAAGTTCAGTCCGCCGTTCATCTCCAAAACGTTTTTGAATTTCCATCAATTCGTCATAAATGATTTGATTGATCCGTTCACGATGAGCAAGAATATCCTTGTAATCAGCAATTGCTGCCATTAATTTTTGGTATTCATCCTCTATCTTTTCCCGTTCTAGACCGGTCAACCGAACTAACCGCATATCGAGGATAGCTTGAGCCTGTCGATCTGATAAACCATAATTATTCATCAACTCATTTTTCGCTACTTCACTTGTTTGTGAATTACGAATAATATTAATTATCTCATCAATATGGTCTAAAGCGATCCGCAATCCGGCAACAATGTGCGCACGATTCTGGGCTTTCTTTAATTCAAATTCCGTTCGCCGCCGTACAACTGATTCCTGGTGTTCCAGATAATATTGCAAGATTTGTTTCAAGCTTAAAATCTTTGGAGCCCCATTAACAATTGCTAGCATATTGAAGTTAAAAGTTGTTTGCATCAAGGTCATCTTGTAAAGATTATTCAAGATAACTTCAGCACTGGCATCACGACGAACATCAATTACGATTCGCATTCCGTCACGGTCAGTTTCATCGTTAACATCAGTAATTCCATCAATATCTTTATTCCGAGCTAATTCAGCAATTCGTTCAATTAACTTTGCCTTATTAACCATGTATGGAATTTCGTGAACAATGATCCGTTGCTTACCATTCTTCTGTTCTTCAATATCAACTTTTGCTCGAACAATAATAGTTCCCCGACCGGTTTCATAAGCTTTACGAATACCGGACTTACCCATTACTACTCCACCAGTTGGAAAGTCGGGACCAGGAATAGCCTTCATTAGTCCTTCCGTTGTAATATCAGGGTTATTCATTAACATATGCAGGCCATTAATCACCTCACCTAAATTATGGGTTGGAATATTAGTAGCCATCCCCACGGCAATCCCTGAGGCACCGTTAACTAATAAATTAGGAAAACGAGCTGGTAATACATCCGGTTCTTTTTCAGTACCATCATAGTTATCATGGAAATCAACGGTATTTTTATTGATATCCCGAAGCATTTCAACTGCAATTTTGCTCATCTTTGCTTCAGTATAACGCATGGCGGCCGCTCCATCACCATCAACTGACCCGAAGTTACCGTGACCATCAACAAGCATGTAACGATAACTAAAGTCTTGAGCCATCCGCACAAGTCCTTCATAAATTGAAGAGTCACCATGTGGGTGGAACTTACCCATTACATCCCCGACAATCCGGGCTGACTTCTTGTAAGGCTTATCGGGAGTAACCCCTAATTCATTCATTCCATATAGAATCCGGCGTTGTACCGGTTTTAATCCATCACGGACGTCTGGAAGCGCACGTGAAACAATAACACTCATTGCATAATCCAAGAATGAGTTTTTCATCTGACTCGTAAGATTTACATCCGTGATCCGATTAGGCATATCTTGTTCAGCCAATGTCGTTCCTCCTTTTTTGCGTTAGCAGTAAACAACAGTTAATTACAGGTCAAGGTTTTCAACGAACTTAGCATTTTGCTCAATAAAGTCGCGCCGTGGTCCGACCTTGGTTCCCATTAGCATTGGGAAAATCTTATCAGCCTGTTCTGCGTCGTCTAGTTTTACTCGTAATAGGTGCCGATTTTCTGGGTCCATTGTTGTTTCCCATAATTGCTCAGCATCCATTTCACCTAGCCCTTTGTAACGCTGAATAACTGGCTTAGGACTTGGCTGCAGTGAGCTTACAACCTGCTCTAGTTCTTCATCAGAGTCAATGTATTTTACAAATTTACCTTGCCGAACTTGATATAGCGGCGGTTGGGCAATATAAACATACCCATGCGTAATCATTGGTTTCATAAAGCGGTAGAACAAGGTTAACAGTAATGTCCGAATGTGGGCACCATCGACATCCGCATCAGTCATGATAATCAATTTATGGTAATTAGCCTTTGTAATATCAAAGTCATCCCCAAAACCTGTTCCAAGAGCGGTAAATAGAGAACGAATTTCGTCATTAGCTAGAACTCGATCAAGGGTTGCTTTTTCAACATTCAAGATCTTTCCTCGAATTGGAAGGATTGCCTGGGTGAGTCGCGAACGTCCCTGCTTTGCTGATCCACCGGCAGAATCCCCTTCGACAATAAATAATTCTGAAATTTCAGGATCCTTACTGGTGTTATCAGCTAACTTACCTGGCAAATTGCTAATTTCAAGACCACTCTTTTTACGAGTAACTTCCCGTGCCCGTTTAGCAGCCACTCTTGCTTTGGAAGCGAGTTGACCTTTTTCAATAATTTGCCGCGCTTCGTCTGGGTGTTCTAATAAGAATCGGTTAAATGTTGCCGCAAAGACATGGTCAGTCGCTGTTCGTGCATCTGAATTTCCTAACTTAGTCTTAGTCTGTCCCTCGAATTGCGGATCAGGGTGCTTAATGGAGATAACAGCAGTTAAACCTTCCCGTACGTCATCTCCTGATAAGGTCTCATTCGACTTTAAAACACCTGCTTTGTGGCCGTAGTCATTAATAACGCGTGTAAGAGCCATCTTAAATCCGGTCTCATGAGTTCCACCTTCATAAGTATGAATATTGTTAGTAAAAGTTAGTAAGTTGCTACGATATGAATCTGTATATTGTAAGGAAACTTCAACAGTAATATCATTTTCTTTACCTTCCACGTAAATTGGTGGATCAAATAAAACATTTTGATCTTCATTAAGGTATTCAACATAATGACGAATACCACCTTCATAATGGAATTCTTTCCGTTCATGATCTGTTTGTCGTAAGTCTTCGATCGTGATTTTAAGTCCCTTATTTAAGAAAGCTAATTCTCTTAAACGATCAGTTAAAGTTTTAATATTGTAAGTCGTTGTTTCACGGAAAATTTCTGGATCCGGCTTAAAGTGAACGGTTGTACCATGCTCAGTTTCTGGAAGTCCTTCTTCAATTACCTTCATTGCAGACTTAACATGACCATGATCAAAATCCATGTAGTAACGTTTACCTTGACGAGCAACTTTAACATCTAATTCAGTAGATAAGGCATTTACAACAGAAGCCCCTACCCCGTGAAGACCTCCAGAAACCTTATATCCGCCGCCGCCAAATTTTCCTCCGGCGTGCAGAACAGTAAAGACCGTTTCTAAGGCTGACTTTCCAGTTTCTTTTTGCGTATCAACTGGAATTCCCCGACCATTATCCTTAACAGTAATACTGTTATCTGGATTAACTACAACATTAATTTCATCACAGAATCCTGCTAAGGCTTCATCAATTCCGTTATCGACAATTTCCCAAACAAGGTGATGAAGTCCCTGGGCTGAAGTGGAACCAATGTACATTCCGGGACGCTTTCGAACTGCATCCAATCCCTTTAAAACCTGAATTTGACTAGCATCGTATTCGCTAGCCAATTCCATCTTGGTTTCTTTTTGTTGTTCGTTGCTCACTTTACTTCCTCCTTATTCAAAGTGCCGTGCTCAATTTCAAAAATCGTGGGTTCATTAATTAGCTGGCGAGCAACATCACTCAGACTGGTTGTCGTCAAAAATGTTTGAACTTTATTCTGAATGGCTGTTAACAGGTGTGTTTGTCGAATCGTATCTAGTTCCGATAACACATCGTCCAATAATAATAATGGATACTCGCCTGTTTGCTCTTTCATCAAATCAATCTCTGCTAGTTTTACTGATAGTGCTGTCGTTCGCTGTTGTCCTTGCGATCCAAAAGCCTGTACATTTTTATCATTTACCAGAAAGCGGATATCATCACGATGGGGGCCGTAAATTGTTGTCCCCTGCTCAATTTCACGCTGTTCGTTGTCTTGATATAATTTAAAAAGGGCCTGATAAGCCTCTTCAGCAGTAGTCTCATCATTAACCTTTAATTGATTAATGTATTCAAGCTGTAATGATTCCTTATTCAGTGAAATCTCTTGATGTAAATCAGCTGCCCATCCTTCAAGGTGCTTTAAAAAATGTTGACGGGCAATAATTACTTCCGCACCAAAAGCAGCAAGCTGATCAGATAGGACTCCTAAAAGGACGCGATCAGTTTGTTGCTTATATTTTAGTTGCTTTAAATATTTGTTTTTTTGTCGTAAGAGTGTGCGGTATTGGCCTGCATTGTAGAGGTACTTGCTACTCATCTGGCTAAATTCTCGATCCATAAAGTGGCGCCGTAAAGCTGGGGACCCTTTTACCAACGACAAGTCCTCAGGAGCAAATAATATTGCATTTAGTTGACCAACATACTGTGATAATCGCGCTTGTTCTAAATGATTTACCTTTGCCTTTTTTCCTTTACTTGAGAATTGTAATTCAAGTGGAATCTTGCCAATACTTTTCTCTACTGTGCCACTTATTAGAGCTGATTTTTCTTGCCAATTAATAAGTTCATGGTCATTACTTGTTCGATGACTCTTGGTCAGGGAAAGAACATAGATTGCCTCTAGCATATTCGTTTTACCCTGTGCATTATGACCAATTAAAACGTTCACTCCAGGGTTGAAGTGAACGGTTAGATCCTGATAATTTCGAAAGTGATGTAAATGCAATTCCGTCAGAATCATGCTTATCCCTACTTACTCTTAATAACAAGTAATTGGTGGTCAGGAATTTGAATCTTATCTTCGGGATATAATTTGCGTCCTCGCCGATCATCTGGCTCATCATTTACTAATACAGTATTTTCTTTTAGAAACCATTTAGCTGCTCCGCCAGTAGGAATAATCCCCTCTTCTTTGAGTAACTGGCCGAGTGTAATAAATGGACTATCAATCAACACTGACTTTTCTTCCATTTTTTTCACCTACTTTTGTAATTCTATTATACCACATTATTTGATCTAATTTTGCGTTATTAGCCTTTCTGAGCGCATTAACTTATTTTAGCCTTTTTTATCAAAATTCGGTTAAATTTGCTCTATGGTCAAAAATCTGAATATAAACTAGCAATACTAATAAAATTTAATCTATGGCAAATAAAAAAGAGGTTACAAAACAAAACGTTCTGTAGTCTCTTTTTTATAAAACTTATATAAGACCTTTCTTAGAATGTCCGTACTGGTGTAATTAAGTGGACAAAGTTTTCTTGATCTTCTGTTGGCACCAAGGTAAATGGTCGCAACGGTGAAGTAAATGAAATCTTGATCGTTGCCTGACCAAAAGAACGCAAAGCATCTTTCATGTAGTTAGGATTGAACGAGATTTCAAGATCATTACCATCAAGAGCAGACGTGACTACCTTTTCTTCAACGGTACCGATATCTGGAGAATCACCACTAATTCGGACAAGACTTTCTGATGGCTTTAGACTTAACTTAACCACATCATTACGGCTTTCATGAGATAAAAGCGAAGCACGCTCAATTGATGATAGAAATGTCCCAGCTTCTAGTTCAACTGTTGTATCAGCAGTTTGTGGAATTAACTGGCTTGTTTCCGGATAGTTCCCTTCTAGTAATCGCGAATAGAAATGAGTATTACCAAAAATAAACAATACTTGATTTTCGGTTACTTGCATTTGTACATCTTCATGGACATCGCTAATCATTCCAGAAAGTTCTTCCATGCTCTTTCCAGGAATAATCACATCAAAATCTATGCTGTTATCGATGTTTTCGAGGACCACTTTCCGTTGTGCAAGTCGATGACTATCTGTTGCAACAGCTGTTAGGACGCCATCTTTTAACGTCATATGCACCCCGGCAAGGATTGGGCGACTTTCTTGCTTAGATACCGCAATAACAGTTTGACGAATTACTTCTTTAAGGATGTCGTTAGGAAGGGTTACTGATTTATTAGTTTCAATTTCTGGTAAATGAGGAAAGTTTTCAGCATCTTGGCCATTAATTTGAAACTTAGCTGAACCGGAAGTAATATCTGCTTGAAAACCACTTGTAACTTCAATAGTTACTTTTTTGTCTGGCAGCTTTTTAACAATATCACTGAAGAAGCGGGCTGGTAATACAATAGCGCCAGTGGCTTCAATTATTAAATCGTTCTCAGCATCATTAGCATTAATAACACTTTCAATAGTGATGTCAGAATTGCTACCAGTTAACACAATGTTGTCTTCGTTTACGACCATCTTTAATCCAGTAAGAATTGGAATTGTGGTTTTAGATGAAATGGCACGTAAGACATTATTTAGTTGACTAATGAATGCAGATCGGTTAATTGTAAAATTCATATGTTTCAGTCCTTTTGTGTGTAAGTATATAAATATATTTAATAGTTTAAAATGTAGTCGTAGTAGTAGGGCCTGTTAATACTGTGGAAAACTATTTAAACACCTTTTATTGCGAGTTATCCACCTGTTGATAACTTGTGGATAAGTTTGAGGATAATTATTATACTTATCCACAGCTTATGATCGTAGTTTAGCTTTTAATTTTGTAATATCGTTTTGTAAGTCAGTATCCTTTTTTAGTTCTGCCTCGATTTTATCGATAGCATGTAAAACGGTGGTATGGTCTTTGCCGCCGAATTCGTTGCCGATTTTTGGCAACGAGGAATCGGTGAGTTCTCGAGAAAGATACATAGCGATTTGGCGAGGCATAACAATTTGTTTAACTCGCTTTTTACCAAGGATATCTCCTTGAGTTATATTATAAAAATCAGCGACTTGTTTTTGAATTGTAGCGATTGATATTTCGTTTTTGGCTACGCGGTGAAGTCCCTTTAATGCTTGAGATGCTAAGCTTGGCGTGATTCGCTCACCGCTTAAATTAGCAAATGCTTGAACCTTTGTTAAGGCTCCTTCTAGTTCACGAATGTTTGTATCGATTTGGCCAGCGATATAATTAAGGGTGTCGTTTCCAATATCAATATGATCTTCCTCAACTTTACTCCGCAAGATGGCAATTCTTGTCTCTAAGTCAGGAGGAGTAATTTCGACAGTAAGTCCCCATCTGAAACGTGATACAAGCCGGTCTTGCAGTTCGGGAATCTCATTTGGAATCCGATCAGATGTCATAACAATTTGTTTTTTGCGATCATGAAGGGCATTAAAAGTATTGAAAAATTCTAGCTGTGTTCCCTCTTTGTTGGCTAAAAATTGAATATCATCAATTAATAGGAGATCAAGGTTACGATATTCTTCTCTTAATTGTTCAGTCGTATTATTACGAATAGCATTAATATAATCGTTGGTAAAATCCTCACTCGTCACATATTTGACACGCGAATTTGGATTAACTTGAAGCATATGGTTACCGATCGCTTCCATTAAGTGGGTTTTTCCTAAACCAACCCCCCCATAAATAAAGAGCGGGTTGTAAAGGCTGCCCGGACTTTCGGCAACGGCAAATGCTGCAGCGTGTGCCATTTTATTTCCTTCTCCAACAACGAATGTTCCAAAGTTATAATGAGGATTAAGAGGAGTGTCCATCTCAAAAGAAAGAGTTGGATCATCTTCTGTTTTTTTATTTGTATAGGTAAATTCTCCCTCTAAAATATAATGCGGCTCAATATTACGTCCCAATTCATGTTGAGCGAATTCTTTAAGCTGTGTATTTAAATTTTTGCGCCAAAAATCGCGGTGCACCGGAGTGGGCACCTCGATTTCCAGTTGATTTTGAGAGAGAGAAATTGCTTTTGCCGGAGCAATCAAAGTGTCAAAGGTAACCGGAGTGGTATCCTGACGAAATGAATTTTGGATCGCTTCCCACAGAGAATCGAGCTCAGTCAAAATAATTTCCTCCTAAAGTATTAAATTACAAACGGTATTTTATCATTACATGGGAAAGTTTTCCACAACCAAGTGGATAATAATAAAAAAGTTTACACAACACTGTGTGTAAATTAATAATATTGCTGTGAAAAATGGGGAAAAGGAGATTCCATTATCACTTATCCACAGAATTGTGTTGATATATGCTATTTATATAGCAGTAAACTAGAGAGTTATCAACACCTGAAAGGCCACTTGTGGATAACTTTATCAACAGGTGTGAATCTGGGGATAATCTCTGAAAAACATTGTTGATAACTTGTCCACAAATTATGAATTTACACAACGCTGTGGATTATTTTGCTAATTTTGTTAATAATCAAAAAAATTTAAATAAAAATTCGCCGTTTATTAATTTCGGTAAGTGTGTTATACTACCAAAGTATGTTTGAAGAGATCGTCTTTTAGACTCTAGAAACCAAACCACTCGAATTTAATAGGAGGTGCAATTGTATGAAGCGCACGTTTCAACCAAAGAAGCGTCACCGTGCACGTGTCCATGGCTTCCGTAAGCGCATGAGCACCAGTAACGGCCGTAAGGTATTAGCACGTCGGCGTCAAAAGGGCAGAAAAGTATTATCTGCATAACCACGGCCACTTTTATAGTGGCTTTTTTTATTGTGTGGGGCAGGGCAGTCAGCTTGACGAGCAATTTGAATCGTTAAAGTTGTCGTATGCCCGGCCCTATTTTTATATCTACTTAAATTAAGGCTGGGGATTATACAAATGAGAAAATCATATCGCGTAAAAAAGGAAAGTGAGTTTCAACGGGTTTTTGAAACCCATAATTCCGTGGCCAACCACAAATTTGTCGTATATCAAATGGAAAAGCCAGGACAAAAACATTTTCGTGTCGGTATTTCTGTTGGAAAAAAGATTGGAAATGCTGTGCATCGTAATTGGGTTAAGCGGCGTATTCGTCAAACATTATTAGAGGTGAAACCGCAATTACGGTCTGATGTTGATTTCTTGGTTATTGCTCGGTCAGCGGCAGATGGTTTATCAATGGCAGAAACAAAGAAAAACCTAGTGCACGTTTTAAAGCGAGCACATTTGTTAGATGAAAAAAGTGAGGATTAGGATTTGAATAAGAAAACAAAAAAATTCCTAAGCTTGGGAGCAATCATGAGCTTGACCCTATTTTTAGCTGCTTGCTCCAATAAGCCAATTACTAGTCATAGTACTGGTATCTGGGACCACTACATTATCTATAACTGTTCACAATTTATCATTTGGTTATCAAAGCACTTTGGCGGATATGGAATGGGGATCATTATCTTTACGATCATCATCCGGATCATCTTACTGCCATTGATGTTCTACCAAACAAAGACCATGATGAAGACGCAAGAACTTGCTCCTCAATTAAAGGCAATTCAGAAAAAGTACTCATCACGTGATCGCGAGTCAATGCAAAAGATGCAAATGGAGACGCAGAAGCTCTATAAAGAAGCAGGAGTTAATCCATGGGCTTCGATGCTTCCGTTGCTGGTTCAGCTACCAGTTATGTGGGCTCTTTATCAAGCAATCTGGCGGACCTCAGCCTTACGGAATGGAACTTTCTTGTGGCTTCAGTTAGGTCACCCGGACCCATACTACATTATGCCTATTCTAGCGGCATTATTTACATTTATTAGTTCATGGTTATCCATGGCTTCAATGCCCGAAAAAAACTCAATGACAACTACAATGACGTGGTTTATGCCGATTATGGTATTCTTCATGGCATTGGGATTCTCTTCAGCTATTACCTTATACTGGGTAGTAACAAATGCCTTCCAAGTTGTCCAAACGCTTATCATCCAGAATCCATTTAAGATTCGTCGTGAACGTGAAGAAAAGCAACGGGCTGAAAAAGCAAAACGTCGCAAGATTGAAAAAGCAAAACGTCGCGCTTACCAAAGTCGGCGGAAATAAGTTATTAAGGCTGTGACAAGTAAAGTTGTTGCGAGCCTTTTTATTTAGTAATAAATTTAAAGAATGGAAATTAATTAAATTCACGGGGGATAAAAATGGCAGTTTTTACTGGAACAACAATTGAAGAAGCAAAAGAAAAGGCCCGTACACAATTGAAGCCAACTGTTAATCAAACGATTGAATTTGCGGTTCTTCAACAGCCGCAGCACGGTTTTCTAGGAATTGGACGACGCCAAGCGCAAGTGGATGCAGTAATAAAAGATAAAGAAATTGCGATGCCCTCACTGGAAGAAAAAGATGAGCAACCGGCAAAAGAGCCAGAACAAAAGCCTGCAAGCTTAAATTCCGCTGAAGATGAGCTCGATCCTGCTGAAATCAAGCGGCGGCAACAAGCCAATCTTAAAAAGGTTCAAGCAACTAGTAAAGAATTGGTTGAGTATCTAAGGACAGTATTTAAGGAATTAGGTATTGCTGTTGAACCGCGAATTATTAATTTAGAAGCTCATGATCTCAAAATTAATCTCCAAACTGAGGAAAATGGACGGGTGATCGGTAAGCACGGTCGTCGGATCAACGCGATGGAACAGCTTAGTAATATATTCATGGATTATCATGGAGCGGCAAAAGTAAATGTTGAACTTGATACTTCCAATTATCGTGAACGGCGTCAAGAAGCAGTTCACAACCTAGCGCAAAAGGCGGCGATGGAAGTAGTTGCAAGTGGGAAAGCAGTTTTTATGGACCCGATGCCCGCCCGCGAACGGAAACAAATTCACCATGAACTTGAGAATAATCACCACGTAAAAACATACTCCCACGGTCGGGAACCTTACCGGAGTATCGTGATTGCGCCTAAGGACTAACTTACTTGTTGACAATTTCTGGTAATGATCTTAGAATATGAGCGGTTATAAATTTAATATTCGTTAAAGTAGTGAAAGTGCTTTGACCATGTTAGTGATATTTTTATTACTATGCATGGACTAGCACTTTTTTTGTTAGAAAGGAGTAAAGTAGCGATGGCAAATAGCGAGAATGATACGATTGCAGCAATTTCGACACCGGTTGGTGAAGGTGGAATTTCCATTATCCGAATTAGTGGAGATGATGCGGTGAAAGTTGCTCAACGGATCTACAAAGGAAAAGATCTCGCCAAAGTAGCAACTCATACCATTAACTATGGTCATATTGTTGACCCTGATACGGATCAGGAAGTTGATGAAGTGATGGTTTCAGTAATGCGTGCGCCTCACACTTATACGCGTGAAGACGTGATTGAAATTAACTGTCACGGGGGATTGTTAGCAACTAACCGTATTCTGCAATTGGTACTGAGCTTTGGCGCCCGGATGGCAGAACCAGGTGAATTTACTAAACGAGCCTTCTTAAATGGTCGTCTCGATTTATCCCAATCAGAAGCAGTAATGGATCTAATTCGTGCAAAGACAGATAAATCGATGAAGGTTGCATTAAACCAACTTGATGGTGATTTGTCGCGGTTAATTCGTAATTTGCGACAAGACATTTTGGATGTATTAGCACAGGTAGAGGTTAATATTGATTATCCAGAATATGATGCTGTTGAAGAAATGACGACGAAACTCTTAAAAGAAAAAGCAGAGGACATTCAACAACGAATCCAAGGCCTTCTTAAAACAGCTAAGCAAGGAAAGGTTTTGCGAGATGGTTTAGCAACGGCTATCATCGGGCAGCCAAATGTTGGTAAATCAAGCTTATTGAATTCCTTGCTTCACGAAGACAAGGCGATCGTTACAAACGTTGCTGGGACAACCCGGGACGTAATTGAAGAATATGTCAATGTCAACGGGGTGCCATTGAAGTTAATTGATACAGCAGGAATCCGCGATACAAATGACCAAGTTGAAAAGATCGGGGTAGAGCGGAGTCGCAAAGCTTTGGGCGCCGCTGACTTAGTACTTCTCTTGATTGATAGTTCAAATGAATTAACTGACGAGGATCGCCAATTACTTGAAGCAACCAAGGATAAGCAGCGGATCATCATCTTAAATAAGACGGATCTTCCACGCAAGGTTGATTTAGAGGAATTGAAATCACTAGCTGGCAAGAGTGCTGTTATTGAAACTTCAATCGTTAATCATGAAGGAATGGATCAACTTGGTGAACAGATTGGTCACATGTTCTTCAACAAGGGGATTGAAAGCAACCAGAATAATGTAATGGTTACAAATGCTCGGCACATTGGCTTACTTCACCAAGCTAATGATGCTTTAAGCGATGTCTTAAAAGGAATTAATGATGGAATGCCGGTAGACCTGGTTCAAATTGATATGACCCGGTGTTGGGAATTATTAGGTGAAATTACTGGGGATAGTTACCAAGATGAGTTGCTTGACCAGTTATTTAGTCAATTCTGTTTAGGAAAGTAGGGAATAGAAGAATGAAGAGTTCAGAAGCATTGCAAACATCTGATGCCGTTCAATACGAAGCGGGATCATACGATGTAATTGTTGTCGGGGCGGGTCATGCCGGAAGCGAGGCCGCCCTTGCCGCAGCCCGGATGGGAAATAAGACCTTGTTGGTAACAATTAATCTTGAAATGGTTGCTTTTATGCCATGTAACCCCTCTGTTGGTGGTCCGGCAAAAGGAATCGTGGTCCGCGAAATTGATGCTCTTGGTGGTGAAATGGGCCATAACATTGATAAGACCTATGTTCAAATGCGGATGTTAAATACCGGTAAGGGTCCCGCTGTCCGTGCATTACGAGCTCAAGCAGATAAACATGCTTATCACCGTGCAATGAAGCAGACAATTGAGGAAGAACCTAACCTTACTCTCCGTCAAGCAACTGTTGACCAGTTAATTGTTGAAGATGGTGTCTGCAAAGGTGTTATTACTAATACAGGAGCTCGTTACCACGCTAAGACGGTTGTACTAACTGTTGGAACTGCAGCGCGCGGAAAGATCATTATTGGTGAATTACAGTATGAATCTGGTCCAAATAACTCTAAGTCAGCGGTAAAACTTTCGGAAAACCTTGAAGAACTTGGCTTTGATCTTGAGCGTTTTAAGACGGGAACGCCACCACGGGTTAATGGAAAGACAATCGACTATAGTGTAACGGAAGAACAACCCGGGGATGAGGAACCACATCACTTTAGTTTTGATACTCCTGATAGTGCCTATATTCCAATTAGCGAACAATTATCTTGTTGGTTAACTTATACAAATGAAGGGACCCATGCCATTATTCGGGAAAATCTTAGCCGGGCTCCAATGTTCTCTGGTGTTATCAAGGGTGTTGGGCCACGCTACTGTCCTTCAATTGAAGATAAGATTGTTCGTTTTGCTGATAAACCGCGGCACCAAGTTTTCCTTGAACCAGAAGGCCGGGATACGGATGAATATTACCTTGACGGAATTTCGACATCAATGCCAGAAGAAATCCAACAAAAGATTGTACACTCAATTAAGGGGTTAGAAAATGCAGAAATGATGCGTCCTGGATATGCAATTGAATACGATGTAGTTGCGCCGTACCAACTTCACCCAACCTTGGAAACCAAGATCATTAAGAATCTCTATACTGCAGGCCAAACAAACGGTTCTTCAGGTTATGAAGAAGCAGCGGGGCAAGGATTAATTGCAGGGATTAATGCAGGATTACGGGCACAAGGCAAGGAACCATTTGTCCTTAAGCGTTCGGATGCATATATTGGTGTGATGATCGACGACCTAGTAACAAAGGGAACGAAAGAACCTTACCGTTTACTTACAAGTCGGGCAGAATATCGGCTAATTTTACGTCATGATAATGCTGATTTCCGGTTAATGGAAATGGGTCATAATGTTGGCCTAGTTAGTGATGAGCGGCTTGCTAAAATGGAAGAGAAGAAGCGCCAAGTCGCAGCTGAAATCAAACGATTAGAAGAAATTAAGCTCAAGCCAAGCGATGATAAGGTTAACGAATTTATTGAAGCACACGGGGATAATCGCTTAAAAGATGGAATTGCGGCAGCTGACCTCTTGAAGCGACCATACTTCGATTATCAAATGTTGGCCGAATTCATTCCAGCACCAGAACAGGAACTTGATCGTCATGTGATTGAGCAGGTTGAAATTCAATTGAAATATGCTGGTTACATCAAGAAAGAGGAAGTTAAGGTTGAACGGATGAAACGGATGGAAGCTAAACGGATTCCAGATGATATCGATTATGGTGATATTGATGGTCTAGCAACTGAAGGACGTCAAAAGCTTGAAAAGATTCGTCCAGAAACTTTAGCCCAAGCTTCACGAATTAGTGGAGTTAACCCCGCTGATATTGCAATCTTAAGTGTTTACGTCCGTCAGGGGAAGTTTTCCAAGAAGGATCGTAAATAAAATTTCCTGGGAAATAAAATCTGGAGAAACAGAGTAATGACTCCGCTCTCCAGATTTTATTATGATTTTCTTAAAGCAAATGGATAATATACTTAAGTTTGGCATTATATGGTATAATCTAGGTTCAAGTTTTAATAACGAATTTTAAATAACTATTTTGTGATCCGTGAATTTAAGAGAAAGAAGAGGAAATTTATAATGTGTGGGATTGTTGCATTTGTTGATAATGAAAAACCACAAATTAAAGACCAATTAATCCAAAAAATGAAGGACCGGATTATTCACCGGGGACCTGATGCGGAAGGTCAATATGTGGATGATGATGTAGCACTTGGCTTCCGGCGCTTGAGTTTTATTGATGTTAAGTCTGGTAATCAACCAATCTTTAATGAAGATAGCTCAAAAGCCATTGAATTCAACGGTGAAATTTACAATTTTGAAGAATTACGTGAAGAATTAATCAGTAAGGGTCACACATTTAAGACACATGCCGATACTGAAGTAATCTTGCACGGATATGAAGAATGGGGCAAGGATGTTGTTAACAAGCTGCGCGGAATGTTTGGCTTTGTTATCTGGGATTTTAAGACTAAAGAAATGTTCGGTGCCCGTGACCATTTTGGAATTAAACCATTGTATTACGCTAAAATGAACGGTACTTTCTTTGTTGGGTCTGAAATTAAGGCATTTCTTGATCATCCTAACTTTAAGAAGGAGCTTAATAAAGAAGCTCTTAAACCATACATGACATTCCAATACCCAGTTACTCAAGAAACTTTCTTTAAGGGTGTTTACCGTCTTCCAGAGGGGCATTACTTCACTTATAAAGACGGTCAGTTTGAAATGACCCAATACTGGGACGAAAACTTTGAGCCAGAAGACGAGACGTTTGATGAAGCTGTTAACAAGATTGACGAAGTTGTTAAGAATTCTGTTAAGGCACATACCTTTGCAGATAAAGGAATTAAGGTTGGCTCATTCCTTTCCGCAGGGGTTGATTCAAGTTTAGTAACGGCTTTGATGCGTCCAGATAATACGTTCTCAATCGGATTTGATAGTACTTACGATGAGACCAAACAAGCACGTGAATTAGCAGCTAAGATGGGCTTGAAGAATACTGATGAAAAGTTGACTAACGAAGAAGCTTTCCACGCATTCCCAATGATTCAATACTACCTAGATGAACCCGATTCTAACCCATCTGTTGTTCCTTTATACTTCTTGAACAAGTTAGCAAAGGATAACGGCTACAAGGCCCTTCTTTCAGGTGAAGGTGCCGATGAATTGTTTGCGGGATACATTGATTATGGTTTTAATACGAAAGTTAAATTTATCCGTTGGGTAACTGATCAATTAAAGAAGATGCCTCGTGAACGTCGGTATAAGTTTGCTAAGTGGTTAGATGGGAAACACTTCCACGGCCAAGAGCATATGTATCGCAACTTAGCGCCAGCACGGGATACTTTTATTGGTCAAGCATACATCTTTAGTCCTGAAGAAGCCGCTGACTACTTGCAACCAGAATTTGATTGCGGACCAAGTATTGCCGACATTCTTAATCCACTTTTTGATAAGATGGAAGATAAAGATATCGATGAAGTCGCAAAGAAGCAATATGTTGACTTACACCGTTTCATGCCTGGCGATATTTGTTTAAAGGCAGATAAGATGAGTATGGCTAACTCTGTTGAAATCCGGGTACCACTTCTTGACAAAGAGGTAATGAAAGTAGCTGAAACGACACCAACTAAGTACCTCTTTAACTATAAGGATACAAAGTGGGCATTCCGGATGGCTGCTAATCGGCATTTACCGGAAGAATGGGCTACGCGGCCTAAGATGGGCTTCCCAACTCCAGTCCGTGCATGGCTTCGAGAAAAGAAGTATTACCAAGAAGTACGTGAATTATTTGAACAAGACTTCGTAAAAGAGTTCTTTGATCAAGAAAAGCTTCTAAAACTTGCCGATGATAACTTCGAAGGCAAGGTGGATGGTCGTCGTAAGATTTGGACAATCTACACCTTCTTAACGTGGTATAAGTTATATTTCATTGATAACTTCAAACCTGATGAATCGGGAATTGACCGCGCACAAAAAGCGGCTACAACAGAAGTATAGAAAAATATTAAAGGAGGCTGGCGAAGGGTAGGACTCTTCTAAGTCTCCTTTTTTGTTAATTGATAACCCTTATTTATTTTTATGATAAAAAATGAAATAATATAGGGCAGATTAGATTGAAGGAGAGTCATTTGCAAGATGGAATTGCATATTACACCTGCTTTAGCATTATTGTGCGAGCACCATTTATTGGATCATGTTAGTAATTTGACTGATTTTACCGCAACTAGCGTGTCCTATGATTCACGGAAGGTAAAATCAGGAACTTTATTCTTTTGTAAAGGAAATTTTTTGCCTAAATACCTAGCATCCGCTAAAGAAAAAGGTGCGATTGCGTATGTGGCTGAAAAAGAATATCCAGAAGGCGAAGGATTGCCAGCTATTATCGTGAACGACGAACAAAAAGCAATGTCTTTACTGGGGGCAGCATTTTATGACTATCCACAAAATGATTTGTTCATTATTGCAATTACAGGAACAAAAGGCAAAACAACAACGGCTTATTTTGCTGACCATATTTTAGCCCAAAGTACTGCTAATCATATTGCCCTTTTTTCAACGCTTGATCGGATTTTAGGCAATAAGCCGGAAGATGAATTTAAATCTGATTTGACTACTCCTGAATCCTTAGACCTTTTCCATGATATGCGCGCTGCCGTTGATAATGGAATGACGCACTTAGTAATGGAAGTATCATCGCAAGCATACAAGAAAAACCGGATTTATGGTTTAAAGTATGATGTTGGAATTTTCTTAAACATCTCGCCAGATCATATCGGACGAAATGAGCACCCAACTTTTGCTGATTATCTTCACTGTAAGGAACAATTATTAGTAAATTCTGCTAAATGCTTAATCAATGCAGAAACTGAAAAGTTTACTGATGTTTATTACACTGCTAAGGCAACCACACAACCAGAAGACATTTTCTTATTTGCACGGCGAGGAGCAAACATCGAATTACCTGACAATGCCCAAATAGATTTTGAATATCGAAATGATTTAGAAGATCTTCATGAAAGTGAATTTGAGTTGACCGCCTTAACTGAGAAAGCAAAGCAGTTGAACTTAGATGGCCGTTATAAAACGAGTGTCCCTGGAGATTATAATGAAGGAAATGCGGTCGCTGCAATCATTGCCAGTGGGTTAGCTGGGGCGAGTGCTAACGATGCTGTAGAAACATTGAATCATGTTCACATCCGTGGTCGAATGGAAATGATTAACAGTAATACTCATGGAACAATTTATGTTGATTATGCCCATAATTACGCTAGCTTGAAGCGACTCTTGGCATTCTTAAAACGACAAACTAATGCTGGTAAAGTAACAGTTGTCTTAGGAGCAACCGGTGATAAAGGCATTTCGCGCCGTCCAGGGTTTGGAAAAGCTTTAACTGAAGAACAACCAGATGAGGTAATTTTGACGACTGATGATCCCGGGTTTGAAGATCCGATGACTATTGCCCGGGAAATAGATTCTTATATTGATCATGATAAGGTTAAACATATTCAATTTGAAATGGACCGCGAAACGGCGATCAAAAAGGCAATTGACGGTAGTGGAAATGATGATATTGTAGTCCTTGCAGGGAAGGGTGAAGATCCTTACCAGAAGATTAATGGTGAAGATGTCCCTTACCTAACTGATGTGAAGATTGCACGTGATTATATTAATGATTTAGAAAGATAAAGAGGAGTGGGAATCTAATGAGTGAACAACCTTTTGTTCCATTGATTCTAGGTAGTGATTTCAATGCTTACGGAATGGCGCGGTCGATGTATGAAAAATATGGGATTAAGTCGCAATTATATGCTCGCCAACCATTGGCACCAACCCGTTATTCAAAAATTGTCGAGTTGCATTATAATGAACAATTACAATCACCGGAAGTGTTTACGAAGGTATTAATTAAAGCGGCAGATGAGTTTGCTAAGCAAGGCAAGAAGACCGTTTTAATTAGTTGTGGAGATGACTATACTGAATTAGTTGCGAAAAATCGTAAAGAACTTTCGCAGCACATGTTCTGCCCGTATGCTGATTATGATGAAGTAGCAACATTAACGGATAAAGAGAAGTTCTACAATGTCTGCGAAAAGTATGGTTTGCCTTACCCTAAAACCGATATTTTAAAACCAGACCTTGATTATAAGAACTATAAATCACCATTTGAATTTCCAATTGCTTTGAAGGCTGCTG
Source organism: Limosilactobacillus sp. DJ3M12 (assembly GCF_947381695.1). Lineage (NCBI taxonomy): Bacteria > Bacillati > Bacillota > Bacilli > Lactobacillales > Lactobacillaceae > Limosilactobacillus > Limosilactobacillus sp. DJ3M12. The sequence goes on from NZ_CANCWY010000011.1 coordinate 46,235, forward strand.
ATGCGGTGCAATGGCATAAGGGAAACTTTGAAGGGTATGAAAAGGCTTATATTATTAAGACACCAGAAAGATTAGCGGAAGTTCTTGAGATTATCTATGAGCATAGTCCATACAATGGCGACCTCGTTTTACAAGAATTTATCCCTGGTGATGATAGTAATATGCGGACCATCAATTGTTACGTTGATAAAGATCATAAGGTAAAGATGATGTGTCTCGGTCACCCGCTACTTGAAGATTGCAATCCAGCAAATGTTGGTAATTACGTTGCGATTATGCCAGCATATGATCAACAAATCTATGACAATATCAAGAATTTCCTTGAAAGTATTGAATTTACTGGATTTGTTAACTTTGATTTGAAATATGACCGTCGTGATGGCCAATTCAAGGTATTTGACCTCAATCCTCGCCAAGGTCGTAGTAGTTTCTTCGTTTCATTAAATGGCTATCAACTTGCTACTTTCCCCGTTGAAGATTACGTTTTTGATAGCTTAAAAGATCAAGAGACGATTTATGGAAACAAAGATGAAAGCAACTATAAGTTATGGCTGGGGGTTTCAAAAAAGACCTTCCTTCAGTATGCTAAAAATAATGAAATTAAAAAGCAGGCTGAGAAGCTTATTAAAGAAGGCCGCTATGGAACAACTTTCCATTATGACAAGGACATGAATTTCATGCGGTGGTTAATGGAACAACGGATTAATCATAACTATCAAAAGAACTTCGAAAAGTACTTTGTCGAAAAGAAATAAAAATTAAAAGGGATTGTGACATAAGTTAAGTTACTTTCATAAAAAGCAAATACGCAGTACAACAATAGGCCTCTAACGTCCGGCAAAACCGAACCTTAGAGGCCTATTGTTGCTTGCGGGGCTCGAAAACGAAGTCACAAGTGCCTTCTGTCTCGCTCCCTTTTGAACCTTAATATCTTTTTGATGTTATTAAATGTGAAAATAATATATTATTTATTATAAATAACTTTTCAGGTTTTATTACTAGTTGTATGATTAATAACAGTTAAATAAAGAAATTGAGGAATTATAATGAAAGCATTTCGTGAAGCAATGAGTTGGATTATTCCCATTCTAATCGGGTTAATAATCGCATTAGTAATTAAGCAGTTTTTCTTCCAAATTGTTCGGGTTGATGGACCATCCATGCAACCAAACTTACAAAATAATGAACGAGTATTTTGTTTGAAAACTGCCAAAATCCATCATGGAAGTGTCGTTGTATTTGATGCTAATGGCATTGATCCGCAAGTATCAGTTAAAACCGATTATGTTAAGCGAGTAATTGGACTCCCTGGTGATACTGTTAGCTCTAAGAATGGAAACATTTATGTTAACGGCAAAAAGATTAATCAAGACTACATTAGCAAGAGTCAACGAACAACCGGAACTGGAAACTGGACACTGCGTAGTATCTCAGTTCAGAACAGTTGGTTAAAGAATAATGGTGCCACAAAAGTTCCGAAAGGTGAATACTTTGTTCTTGGGGATCACCGGAGCGTTTCCAACGATGGTCGTTACTGGGGATTTGTACCTAAGAGTAAGATTGATGGGGTTGTAAAAGTTCCATCATGGACTGGGACAAAGACGACTCGCGAAAACGTTAATAAAGAATGGCAGCACTTCTATGATAAGTAATAATTAGTGGGTAAAAATACTGTAGGGAAGCTTTGATATGGATTACCAAATTAGGTTAGCAACAATAAATGATCTACCAGCGATTGTCGATATATTTAATCAAGCAATTCCGCTGCAAGTCAACGATGAGAGTGCACCGATCAAAGTTGCTGATCGACGTGAATGATTTATGCAGTTTGACAATACTCATCCAATCTGGGTTGCAACAATGGATGACCAAGTAATCGCCTGGTGTGCTCTTGAGTATTTTTATCCGCATCCCGCCTATGATCATTCGGCACAGATAGCTATTTATATTTATGAAGATTATCGACAGCAACATCTTGGCCGTGATTTATTAACATATGCGCAAAAACAAATTGAAGATCATCTAGATATAAGAACCGTAATTGCATATATTTATATTGAAAATCAAGCAAGCTATCATCTTTTTACCTCCTGTGGGTACAAAGAATGAGGTAAATTACCACAGATTTCTGAAATAAATGGTCAAATGCGATCCCTTTATATGATGAACAGGCATTTTAATGAGTAACAAACTTTACGAGGTTGAGCAATTTTAAGCTCTAACCTCTTTTTTATCCCGAAATGTCAATTTAAGTTAGAAAAAAAGTAGTTGCTCATCAGTGACATACTTCATGAATACCTCGTAAGATGTTTGATAGCCCAATGACTTGCGAGGAATGTTGTTCCGGTAACTCATTATTTGAGCAACCTCTTCATCAGCTAGGTGGCGGAGATCGCGGCCTTTGTGGAGCCCATCGCGCCGCAGAAGGCCGTTGTTGTTCTCGTTTAACCCCCGTTGGTTAGGTGCCCCCACCTCGGCAAAGTAGGTCTGGAGGTCAAATTGGTTGGCAATTGCTCGCCAGTCAGCGAACTCCTTCCCATTGTCGAAGGTAATCGACTTGAAGAAGTGGGGTGGAAACTTTGCCAACCATTCCTGTAAGTGCTGGATCACACTGGTGGCCGTCTTACTATGGACGTTAAGAATCACTTCGACTTTGGAAGTCCGTTCTACCAAAGTCATAACGGCGCCCTGATGTCTTTTGCCCTGGACGGTGTCGGCTTCAAGGTGGCCGAATTCACGGTTAAAGTTGGGAAATTCGATAGCCCGTTGGTGAATGCTTTGGCCAAGTTGAACGGCCTTCCCCCGCCGTTCTACGTAACCATTGGGGCGACGCTTGCCTTTCATCGGCAAGGTCCGCACATCAAAATTGCCCCGCTCGAAAAGGCGGTAAAGCGTCCGCATACTACAGCTGAGTGGCCGTTCAGCGCGTCGCATAATCTGGCGTCCAGCCTTGAGCCACTTTGGCTTTGATATAAGTTACCTCATCAGTGGGCAATTGAATAGCCTTCCGACCGCAATGAGCCTTGTTTTCACGATAGTGTTGGTAATATTCTTGGAGCGTGTGGCCGGCGGCCAGAAAGCGATAAACTCGGTAGACGGTTTCTAAGCTCCGGTGCAAAAGTTTGGCGGCCCGGTAGGCTTTTACTCCTTGGTCACGAAAATTAGCGATCATCGTTAGTTCGTCTATGGTAAGATGATGGTAGGTCATTTGTGGTGTCCTTTCTTTTGATGTATGGGTATTCAAAAGTCTACCACAAATGGCTTTTTATTTTTCTAACTTAATTTTACAAACCGCGTGATTAAAGAAATTGAGAAAACTAATAAGCAAAGTATTGGATATGGGAAAATGACTCGTCTTATTAAGCGCGCAGGTCTTGGATATTTGGTCAACAAAAAACGAGTTATTAGAATTATGAAGGAACATGGGATTAAAGCTGACTATCGTCAAGCTAAAAGAAAACGCGACAAGGAACGTCAAACCTATCAAGCTGAAAATATACTTAATCGTCAATTTAAACAGGAAGCAGCTAATCAGGTTTGGGTAACTGATACAACAGAACTCGCCTACAATATTCATAATTATAAAGTTCGTTTACATGTGTTTCTTGATTTATATGGTCAATTTCCAATTAGCTGGCTAATTACCCCAACAGAAACTAGCGAGGGAGCAATTCAAGTATTCAAGAAAGCTCAGAAACAAGAAGGTGTATTAGCCCCACTTATTCATACTGATCGCGGAGCTGCTTATACTTCTAAGGCGTTCAATCAATATTTAACTAGCAATAATAGTCAACATAGCTATTCAGCTCCTGGCACACCAGCAGATAACGCAGTTATCGAGCACTGGTGGGCCGACTTTAAAGCAATTTGGCTAGCGCATTCATCTAAGCCACAAACACTTGATGAACTTCAAACACTAGTGGCTGAAGGAATTGAATACTTTACAAATACATTTATTTCAGCTAAAAGAAATGACCTTACTGCAACGGAATTTCGTTACGGCAAAGCCAATTAATTTTTATTATTTAGTGTGTAAACTTGACAGGGTACAGTACCGATTGAAGGGTGGGGGGGTGATGAGACAAAATTAGCAGATCATCGGAGTCCTAACCGTGATGATTTAGATGCTGTTTCAACAACGCAACCAATCTTTATTTATCGTTCTGACTGTCACTCTTCTGTCGGTAATTCTAAAGCCTTAGAGCTTTCAGGAATTGATGAAAATACGCCTGATCCGGTTGGTGGGAAAATTGAACGATTTGCTGATGGACGACCAACTGGTTTTATGCGCGAAATAGCTGCCTCACAACTTCTTATTCGGGCTAAATCGGCACAGAGCTATGAGAACGACGTAGCTAATATGGTTAATAGTTCCGAACACTATCTTAAAGAGGGAATTGTAGCAATTGGTGAAATGATGGGCCGGATGAAGCCATATACTTCTTTAAAACTATACCAAGATGCAGTTAAGCAAGGGTTTGGTCCGAAAGCCTCGATCTACTATGTCTTTGATGAAATTGATCCGCAGGTTGGACTGCAACCAAGCGGGGATGAAAAACTCCGCGTTGCTGGAATTAAAGTATTTATGGATGGGAGTATTTCTGGCGAAACGGCCTATAATACTGATCCTTATCCATCGGGAAAAATGGGAGTTAGTTTGACTTTAGTGGAAAAACTTCAGCGAGCAGTAAAGATGGCTCGTGATAATAAGCTTCAACTAGCTGTGCATGCGATGGGCGATAAAGCAATTCAAACAGTGATTGATGTAACAAAAGAGATAGCGCCATGGCTAACCACAATGCCATCGGTTCGTATTGAACATGCATCCTTAATGACTGATCAAATGTTTGCAGAGATTGCCAATAGTAAAATGAACTATGCGTTAGTCACGCAACCAATCTTTTTCTTTGCGGAAGATGAATCCTATCGTCATTATCTTTCACCAGCCCAGTTTAAATTAGCTTACCGCGTTAAAACAATGTTGAATTCTCAAGCAATGTTAGGCTTGAGTTCGGATGCCCCATGTACGCCATGGGCAGAACCTGATAGCCCGTTTTATAGTATTTATGCGGCTGTAACAAGAAAGGCCGCTAATGGTGATGTTGTTAACGCAGAAGAAGCAATTACGGTTCCACAAGCTATTCTTGGTTATACTCGGGATGGTGCAAAAATTGGTGGCTTTGATGAAAATGGTACGCTTGAAGTAGGAAAGGCCGCGGACTTTGTTATCTTAAATGATGATATCTTTACAGTTGCTCATAGTGAACTTAAAAATATCCACGTGAATGAAACTTGGATGGCAGGGAAGAGAGTTATGTAGTGAAATGGGATGATTTACGAGGCGGTTAGAAAATAAGCTAAACAAAAAAGTAAAGGTGATGCTAGGAAAAATTCTTAACATCACTTTTTAAATTAAATTAGCTTTCTGTAAAAACTCGCGTAATCTTTTTAGGCCTGTTTCTAACTCATTAAGTGACTTATTTGCGGACAATGAAACACGGAGAAAATGGTCATTTGAAGAAGCGTTAATTTGAAAACGATCAGAGCCAAAACAACGGATATTTATATTAGCAAGGGCTTGTTCGATCTTGGCTGTATTTTGAATACTTTTAAGCGGTAATCGACGAAAAAAGGCATAGTCGGTTAATTGGTTTGTAGGAGCAGTCGGGAAATATTGTTCAAAAAGGATATTAGCTTGTTTGGCAAGGTTGACTTTATTTTGAATTATTTGTTGGACGATATGCTCTTTTATTGCCATGGATGCAATTGCTGTATTGAGAGTTGACGTTTTGACTGTTGTGTTGAAGAAACCATTTTTAATTTGCTGGGCTAGCTGTGCTGGGAAAACTAGATAACCAACACGGAGTCCTGATGCAAGAACTTTTGACATACTGCAAACATAACAAGTCTGGTCTGGTAGTAATTCCATTATTTTGGGCGGCCGTTCTGGATTGAGTTTACTAAGAAAACTTAGGTAGTCATCTTCAATTATTTTCAGTCCGTATTCTTGCGCAATGGTTGCGATTTCTTTCCGGCGAGCCATCGAGAGAACAGCGCCAGTCGGGTTACTATATTCCGGCATGAGATACAGGCCAGCTAGATTGTTGTTTTGACAAGCGTGTTTTAATGCGTCAATATTCATCCCGCCTTGATCATTTTTTATCGCAACTAAATGGAGATTATTTAGTTGCGCGGTTGCAATCAGGTTGGCATAGGTAAATTCGTCGACAGCAATCTTATCGCCACTTGAAAATAAGTAATGTAAGTGAGTTTTCTCCTCCCGCTGTAATAAGGATATGCTGAGTAGGAGTTAATCTCACGCCAAGCCAGTCAAGATAATGCTGGAAAGCCTCCTTATCAATCGGACGCCCGGTTGGTGAGTCATAGGTTAGAAGTTGCGAGGCGCCTTGCTTGACGATGTTGCTAAGAATATTGTCAAGGAGGTGGTTTGTCTGTTCAAAGGAAGCAACAAAGCCAAGATCAATGGTACGGGTCAAAGGAGAATTGGCAGTTAACGGATCGATACCATTTGAGTTAACAAAGGTTCCTTTACCATGAATTCCATAAGTTAAACCAAGTTGCGCACTTAATTTGTAAGTACGAGTAACGGTGGTGAAATTAATGTCGAGATAATCGGCGAGTTCGCGTTGCGGGGGCAGTTTCGTTCCGGGTGTAAGAATTCCACGCTCAATTGCTGTTTTTAGTTGATTGAGCAAACTTTTATAAATTGGTCGCGTCAGCTTATTTTTGTCAGGATACCAGGTAAGCTGATGGTGGGAAAAATCATTAATAGGCATACTTTATCACTCCAATATTGTAATCCATACAATTAATTCCTTGTATGGATAAAATACTCCTGTTTAAAATAAGTTCAAGTTATTTTAAGGAGGGAGAATTCGTCCATGAGAAATGAAGTACGTTACGCTTTTCAAAAAACTAGTCCGGTAATGCTTGGCTTTCTATTTTTAGGCGCCGGCTATGGGATATATATGCATAAACTGGGCTTTAATTTTTTATATCCGTTATTAATGGCTGCGACCATTTTTGCTGGATCAGTCGAATTTGTAATTGGTAATCTTTTAGTCCAGAGTTTTCAGCCATTGACTGTTCTCATTTTAACTGCCCTTGTTAATTCACGACATATTTTTTATGGCATTACGATGTTAAAAAAATATTCCAATACAGGAAAGTTAAAGCCGATTCTTATTTTTGGAATGTGTGATGAGTCTTTTTCCTTAAATGCAACGTTAAAAGTACCAGATAGCCTTGATCGCTCATATGTTTATTTTTACATAACCGCATTCAACTATTTTAGTTGGGTAGCTGGGGCAGGTTTAGGTGGACTCCTTGGGGGGATGATTAACTTAAACTTAGCAGGCTTAGATTTTGTAATGACGGCACTTTTTATTGTGTTGTTTACAGAACAGTTGAAAAATGCCCGAACTCAGCGTGATGCTCTGATTGGTTTAGCATTTGCAATTATTTGTTTACTATTTTGCAACAAGAATGTTTTTCTATTAGTGACATTAGTAACACTTGTCGCACTGTTTTCATTAAATTACTTAATCACGAGGAGAAAAAATGACATTAACTGAACAAATTATTTCAATTTTAATCGCAGCAGTCGTCACGATGGCGACCCGCTTTATCCCATTCCTGATTTTTGATCAGTCAAAAGAATTATCACCTTACCTGGAAGAACTGGGGAAATTCCTTCCGGCAGCAATCATGGGAGTATTAGTAATCTATTGTTATCGGAATATTTCTTTTGCTGAGCCTAGTAAGGCATTATTAGAAATCGTTGCCGGCTTAGTAACATTATTTATTCACCTTTGGAAAAGAAATATGCCACTATCGATCTTGGTCGGAACTGGCTTTTATATGGTGATGCTGAATTTGTTTTAATGAAGCTATAAAGCTAAATTATGATTCGTGTAAATTAAGAGTCATAGTTTAGCTTTTTTAGTTATGATATTCTTGGATAAAAAGGGGCGAGCTAAAATGACAGCATTAACTGAAAGTATGTTTGTAATCTTTGACCAGCCAGAATTTTCCTTTAAGAAGATTAAGGAAAATCATTCACCAGAAGAAGTTGCAGACCTAAAAGAGAAGTTTAAAGCCGTTTGGCAAGTATGGAAGAAGGTAAATCAAACTGTCGCTAGTCAACTACCAACGGGCGAATTCGCGAAGGTTCACGTTGAGAGTTGGACGAACGGCTGGAACCTGCGTGATCATTACTGGGCCTCTTATCGTTTAGCATCGTTAGCAGACTATAATTCCTGTATTGGGGTGATGCTTGATAAAAAGCAGTTACAGGTCTACCTAATGTTTCAACATTATAAGAGTGAGCAACGACAAGGGACGCCGGATGAATACAATCAATTACTGGATAAAATACCGGAATGGGCTAATGATATTGATGCCACACGCTGGTACCTTTGGGATAAGGATGAGATGGAATTTTCTGATCATATGTCACTGACTAAATACATCAATAGTCGGGATGCTCAGCAGCAATTTAATTCTGATGCACGAAAGACCAGTTTTTTGCTTGGCAAATTTGCATTTCGTGGAAAAGACCAAGTTAATAATATGGAGGAATACATCAGTTCAGTTATTAGGCAACTTACCCCACTATATGAAGAATTGAAGTGAAAATATAACAGGGATGTTAAGTAGAAAAAATATTGAGGTGTTTTAGATGAAAGAGAATTCCCAACAATTACAACAAGATATTAAACATGATCGTTAAATGATTGAAGCATCATTTGATAGCAATAAGTTGTTTACGTCTAAAGAGATGAAAGAACAATTTGGAAAATTCGGCTGGGAAAAACATGAAGATTAAGTACAAGCTGAATGAAATAATTGATTTGTAGCATAAAAGGCACCAGAAGCTAGTTATAACTTCTGATGCCTTTTTTGTTTACCTATTAATAGTGTTTTTAATTGTTTTTTACCGGAATTCGTAATACTGTTTTTAGATTTTCAACCTTCGTCCGCCGGGGATCTGACAAATAAATTTCATGGTGATGCCGATCATCGTTAATATCTACTTGTAAACCCTGTTTCTCAATAAATTTATGTATTTTCTCGATCGTTGCCGGTTCATCATCGTATGACCCGATATGAAGTGCTTGCACACAGAGGCCTTCTTGCATTGACAGGAATTCTACGTTATGTAAATCAAGCTGCTTCTTTTCGCTAGCCTTTTGAATTGCCCAGTCAAAAACATCTTGAGTAACAAAGTCGGGAAGGCGAATCATTGCAATGAAATTGAACTTTTCTTTGTGAGCGTAGTCAATTCCAGTGATACCATCTTGCCACCATAGTCCTTCTAGTGGGGGAACAACAAAATTAAAATAATCTGGAATTTGGTAGGTGCCTTTTTTGCTCATTTTAATGGTATAAGCAACAGCATAGAGCTTTTCAATTGCTTTTTTATACTCACTATTTTCTTGATTAGGATCCCCATGTCCCCGCACAGCAAGATACTTCATCATTGGTACATTGATTAGGCTGGGATTCTTTCCGGGGACATACAATTCTTTCTACTCTTTTCTAAAATTATAAGCCATCTTGTCACTTCCTATGTTTTTATTCTAACTCAACTTTTTTAATGTTGCCCAGCTCAGTAAGGTCAGTAAAGATGTTTTCTGATTTGAAGCCAGATCTTAATTCACCATAAAGTTGACAGGAGATTTTTCCGTCTCCATAATCATAGATCGAGTATTTAAGCGGAACTTCAAAATATTTTTTGTTTAGCTGATTAATAAGTGCATGCAAATCATCAGTATTTCCTTCTAATTGAATAAAGCAGGAGAATCCTTTACCTTGTCTAAGTGCAAACTGATCTAGATATTTTCCAATAACTTCTGCTAAAAGAACGCAACAGGTACCGATAATCCCAATACTGTATAAACCACTACCATAGGCAAGACCGATTGCGCCGGTAACCCAAATTCCAGCCGCCGTAGTTAAGCCATCAATTATTTCATCGTGGCGATTAATGATTGTTCCAGCACCTAAAAAACCAATCCCGCTAACAACTTGAGCGGCAATCCGTGATGGGTCAACGTTCCAATTGCTATGGGTAACTTTCAGTAAATCAAAAAAGCCATACTTAGAAATAATCATGACCATTGCCGCCCCCCACCGCAATTAGGGCATGGGTCCGAATTCCAGCCATTTTAGCCTTACTTTTTCACTCAAACCCAATGATTCCACCACATAAGGCAGCCATGAGCATTCGTAAACACCAGTCAAGCCTAAGCAATGATTACCCCTCCTTTACCAAAAATCAATTATTATCAATTTTATTAGCCTAACTGTACTATATCGCGTTTAGATGTTTAAAGCCAAAAAGAAAGCTGAAAGAAATAACATTTTCTCTCAGCCTTTAACTATTATTCATATACGGAACGCTTTAACACACCGACAAATGGCAGGTTTCGGTAAAGGCCATTAAAGTCTAGGCCATATCCGACAATAAATTCGTTTGGAACTTTAAAACCAACGTAATCAGCTTCAACATTAACTTCACGACGGTCCGGTTTATCAAGTAAGGAACAAATCTCAATACTCTTCGCGCCACGATCAGCGAAAAGACCAGCAAGATACTTTAATGTATGACCAGTATCAATAATGTCTTCCATAATAATAACTGGTCGACCCTTAATATTGTGGGAAAGATCTTGAATTAATTTAACTTTTCCAGTGGATTTTGAACTTTCTTCGTAACTAGAGACGTCAACATAATCAACGTTTAACTTGAAATTAAGGCGCTTCATCATTTCGCTAGTGAAAATTATTGCCCCTGTCATTACGGAAACTAAAACTGGAAATTCATCTTGATATTTTTCAGTAAGTGTATTGGCAAGTTCATCTAAGCGTTGATTGACTTGATCTTGAGTATATAAAACTTTTTCGACGTCGTTATTCATTCTAGCTCTCCCTTGATAATGTTCGTTATTTACGAACTATTTTTGCGTTTTTTATTTATTGACGTTAGAATTTTAACATAAATCGAATGAATTTAAAGTGTTTTAGTAATAAAAATCAGATTTTATTCTACTTTGTAAGATGGGGGATAAAATTTGTATAATACAGATAGATATTTTTTCGAAAACGGATGCCTGGAAGGAATACTTATAATTATGAAAAAAGTTAACTTGTATATTTTTTTGACGCTTTGTTCCTTTGCTATCTTCTTATTGACCACGCCATCAAAGGTAAAGGCAGAAATAGTTGACAAACAAACGCAACACCAACTTCAAGATTATATGAAGGACCATCATATTAATGGGGTGATGCTAGTTAATGGCAAAGATTGGAAAACGATTGCTATTGAAAATAATGAAACCACGAATAAGGATCAGATCGTAAAGGCGGACCGACTATTTCCCACGGCATCGCTTCAAAAGATTGTAACGGGAACCGCTGTTTATCAATTAAAGCAAAAAAAGCAATTAGATTGGGACACTTCGCTAAGTAAGTATTACCCGCAGATTGATGGCAGTAAAGATATTACGATTCGGGAATTAATGAACCATACTAGTGGCTTGATTAATAATGATCGTCCATTTGAACCACTTAGAGGCCAAAAAGCCCAAATTGCTTATATGCTTAAACATCTCAAGTATGATTATACGCATACATGGGATTATCAAGATGTTGATTATGAAATCTTGGCAGCCATTATTAGTAAGCAAACGCATCAAAGCTATAATACCTATATTCGAAAAAACTTTGCTAAACCGCTCCATCTTCACCAAATTAAAGATTTTTCTGAGGTTTCCAAAAAAGAAATTCCGCAACCAATGGATCCAACAGTTGATTGGCACCGGGTAACTGTAACGACCTCCTCAGACTTTGGGGCAGGGAACCTTTTTATATCGCCAAATGATTACTGGAAGTTTGTATATAATGAGGTGCTGAAAGATCCCAAAATGATCAATGAATACTACCAACAGGCGCAGCATCAAGAAGTTGCCTATTTTGGTGGGGTTTACTTTGATGGGGACGTTATTCGCGCAAATGGGAGTATTCCTGGATATAACAGTTGCTTTGTCGCTGATTACAAGACGAAACGAATGATTATGCTATTCTCTAATAATATCGATTATCTAAAATTAAAGGCAGCTTCGGATAATATTCTCCATAATTATATGGAATGAGAGATCTTTAAATAAAAATTCTCTAAGTCTTCATTAACTAAAGGACTTAGAGAATTTTTTTGATACGCCGTTTGTAAAATTAAGTTAGAAAAATAGAAAAGCCATTTGTGGTAGACTTTTGAATACCCCTAAATAAAAGAAAGGAAACCACAAATGACTTACACCGATCTTACCACAAACGAGCTGACAATCATCGCCCATTCTTTCGTGCAAAAGCTTAAAGCGTACCGAGTGGCCCAAATG
>NZ_CANCWY010000012.1:0-54581 GCF_947381695.1 Limosilactobacillus sp. DJ3M12
TTGGCACGCTCGTGAATACTTCGCCCCAATTGGCCAGCCTTCCCGCGGCGCTCGACATAGCCATTCGGGTGCCGCTTGAAAATATTTAAAAGGAAAATGCCAACCAGGCTTCCATAATTGAGGCGCTGATTGGCATTTTGTCGTTTGATTATGCGTTGAAACTGTCTTTTATAAACTTTGCAATTTGAGCTACTGGAATTTTTTCCATATTATCATAAAGATCAATATGTTCGCAGTTTTTTACGATCAATCTTTGCTTTGGTTGGTTAGCAAGGTAATAAGCTCTCTCGGAATAAGAACGGGAGTGAGCATTGTCTCCATAAATAAATAGGATTGGTCGTGGTGAAATTTCTTTAATATAGTCTGACGCAGAAAATTCAAGCATTGCTAAATTAGAAGTGGTTGTTGCAGTTCCACGTGCATTTGGATGGAAGCCACGTTTAAGAGCGTAAAAACGAAGCCACTCATTTGTTAACTCATCATGATTTGGTAAATCGTCAATACTATCATATGGTTCTTCTGGGAAGGAAGGATGATAGTCAGGCTGCCCATTTTCAAAATCGTCCCACCGTTGCTTTGATAATTGATCTTTAAGCTGGAATAATTGTTCAGGAGCAAGATTAGCCATCTCACGAATATCTGTCATATCATACATTGAAATTGTTACAACAAATTTAATTCGTGTATCAACAGCCGCAGCGCTAAGAGCAAAGCCTGCCCCTCCACTGATACCGATAACACTTATTTGTTCGCGATTGACATGCTTTGCTTTTGTACCTGGATAATCAACTGCGGCACTAAAAGATTCTGCATATAAGTCTGGAGAAGCAACATGACGAGGTTCGCCAGCTGATTCACCCATGTATACTTGATCAAATGCAAGGGTAACAAAACCTAATTGAGCAAACGTATTTGCATAAATTGCTGCTGCCTGTTCCTTTGTGCTTCCATAAGGTGCCCCGATTACGATGGCTGGTAACAATTTGTCTTCTTCTAGATTCTTAGGGGTGTAGATATCAGCAGTAATTGCCGTTCCATAACGATTATTGTAACGAATATGTTGCCGCTCTACATTTTCACTTAGCTACTCACTCCTTTGTCTAATTGATTAAATTATAACATCCATATTAATAGGGAGCGTCTAAAATTGTAACAGTAAAGTTTTGGTGATAATTAGTAAGTGATTTACTATACAATATTAAAAGAATTAATTTTCCGGGCGTTATCATTGTTATATCAGTGTTTTAAATAAAAAATAAAATTATTAATTTCGTTAAATGTGCAAATTTTCACTTTAAATTTGTCTAGGAGTTGTGGTACTATAAGCTTTGTAAAAAGTAATTTGTTTATTAATAAAGGAGATCTTACCTTATGAAAGCTGCTGTTATTAACGATCCAGTAGACGGTTTTGTTACTGTTAAAGATGTTCAACTTCGGGATTTAAAGCCCGGTGAAGCTTTAGTTGACATGGAATATTGTGGCCTTTGTCACACTGATTTACACGTTGCTGCTGGAGACTTTGGTAAGAAGCCAGGTCGTATTATCGGTCATGAAGGAGTTGGTCGTGTATCTAAGGTTGCCCCTGGGGTTACTTCATTAAAAGTTGGCGATCGTGTATCAATTGCATGGTTCTTCAAGGGCTGTGGACACTGTGAATATTGTTTAACAGGTCGTGAAACTCTTTGTCGGAATGTTCTTAATGCGGGTTACACTGCTGACGGTGCAATGGCTGAACAATGTATCGTACCAGCTGACTACGCTGTTAAGGTTCCAGAAGGTCTTGATCCTGTTGAAGCTACTTCATTAACTTGTGCTGGTGTTACGATGTACAAGGCATTAAAGGTTGCTGACATCAAGCCAGGTCAATGGGTATCAATCGTTGGTGCTGGTGGTTTAGGTAACTTGGGTATTCAATTTGCTCACAACGTATTTGGTGCTCATGTTATCGCTGTTGATGGTAATCCTGATAAGCTTGAAGCCGCTAAGAAGAATGGTGCTGAAATTTTAATTAACCGTCATGACGGTGATGTTGATAAGCAAATTCAAGAAAAGGTTGGCGGTGTTCACGCTGCTGTAGTAACAGCAGTTTCTCCCTCTGCATTCGACCAAGCAGTTGATTCACTTCGCCCAGATGGTAAGCTTGTTGCCGTTGCGCTTCCACAAGGTGACATGAAGCTTAACATTGCTAAGACTGTTCTTGATGGTATCATTGTTGCTGGTTCATTAGTTGGTACACGTCAAGACTTAGCTGAATGTTTCCAATTTGGTGCAGAAGGTAAGGTTCACCCAATTGTTAAGACTCGTAAGTTAAGCGAAATTAATGATATGATCCAAGAACTTAAGGATAACAAGGTTGTTGGTCGGAATGTTGTTGATTTTGTTCACAACGATAACGACTAATTAAAAAAGTAGTTCATATTTAATTCTCTAAAAGACTAGTGTTGCGCTTGAATGCTTCGCTAGTCTTTATTATTTTCTTAAATGTATAGCTGAATGATCATACAAGTAGGCGCCGACTCTAAAAGTGTGTTAAAATAATGGTCAAGATTAGTCAAAAGAGCCGAGGTGATATAATGGAGAATAAAAGTATTTCAGATATTATCGAAGCATACTTAAAAGAAATACTTGGTGACTCAGCTCAGGTCGAAATTCGTCGTTCTGAGATTGCCAACCAGTTTGATGTGGTACCGTCACAAATTAATTATGTTATTAAAACGAGGTTTACCATTCAAAATGGTTATTTAGTAAAGAGTAAGCGTGGAGGCGGCGGATATATTCGAATCGAGCGAGTTAATTTACTTGATGACGTAAATGTGCTAAACTCACTTATTCAAGCAATTGGCGACTCGGTTCGTGAACGTGATGCTTTTGATATTGTTCGAACGTTATATGAAGAAGACGTGATTACGAGACGTGAAGGAGACTTAATGCTAGTTGCATTATCTAAACAAGCACTAGCAGTTAATGATAGTAAGATTGAAGATCAGCTTCGCGCCCGTATATTAGTATCATTCTTGAATCGACTTCGCTATGAAAGTTAAAAGGGAGATTGTACATGGATAATATGTTCACGCCAAGTGCAAAGCATGTTCTAGCAATTGCACAAGAACAAGCAAAATACTTTAAACACCAAGCAGTAGGGACTGAACACCTTCTGCTTGCCCTCTCAATGGATAAAGATGGGATTGCTAACAAAATATTTGAACAATTTTCTATTACGAACGATGATATTCGTGAAGAAATTGAACGCTTAATTGGCTATGGAACGATGGAAAATCTGGGAGCTTCAGATTATCTCCCATACTCACCAAAAGCAAAGCAAGTATTATCGTTAGCAGGTAAAGAAGCCCAACAAATGCATGCATTGAAGATTGGCACTGAACACTTATTATTAGCCTTAATCGCTGATGAAAGTGTTCTATCTTCACGGATTTTATATAGTCTAGATGTTGTGCCACGACAGATGAGAAAAGTAATTTTACGGCGGTTAGGGATTGCTGATAGTCAGCAACGCAATCCTAATCGTCAATCATCTCGTCGACGGATTCAGCAAGCTGGTACACCAACATTAGATAAACTAGCTCGTGATATGACAGAACTTGCTCGGAATGGTCAGCTTGATCCTGTAATTGGTCGAAATAAGGAAGTTAAACGTGTGGAACAGATTCTTAGTCGTCGTACCAAGAACAACCCAGTTTTGATTGGAGAACCGGGAGTAGGGAAGACGGCGATTGCTGAAGGACTTGCTCAGCGGATGGTTGATGGTAAGGTTCCAGCTGAATTGGCTAATAAACGTTTGATGATGCTTGATATGGGATCATTAGTTGCAGGTACCAAGTATCGAGGAGAATTTGAAGATCGTCTTAAAAAAGTAATTGATGAGATTCAAAACGACGGGCATGTGATTCTTTTTATTGATGAACTCCATACCTTAATTGGTGCTGGTGGTGCTGAAGGTGCAATTGATGCCTCCAATATTTTGAAACCGGCCTTAGCGCGAGGCGAGTTGCAAACAATTGGTGCTACTACGCTTGATGAATATCAGAAATATATAGAATCGGATGCAGCACTTGAACGACGCTTTGCCACTGTTCAAGTTGATGAGCCGACTACTGACCAAACTCTACAAATCCTGCGAGGACTACGACCAAAGTATGAGGAGCACCATCATGCTAAAATTACTGATGAAGCGCTAGAAGAAGCAGTTAAATTGTCAGATCGTTATATTTCGGACCGGTTCTTGCCAGATAAAGCAATTGATCTTATTGATGAATCGGCAGCTATGGTTCGAATTGATGCTGAAGATAAGAAAAATCATCAGCCTTCACTAGAAAGTCAGTTAGAAGATTTGCGAACCCAAAAAGAAGAAGCAATTGATAATCAAGACTTTGATCGTGCAGCTACTCTTCGTCAACAGGAGTTAGCACTAAAAGATAAGATTGACCGTAAAAAACAACGCACTCAACAAAAAGATTCTCATAACTACAAATTGAAAGTAACTGGTGAAAACATTGCACAAGTTGTTGCTGAATGGACAGGAGTTCCTTTAACTCAATTGAAGAAGAGTGAAAGTGAACGATTGGTTAACTTGGAAAAGGTTCTGCATCAACGAGTAATTGGTCAAGATGAAGCAGTTACCGTAGTCGCTAAGGCAATTCGGCGTGCACGAAGCGGTCTTAAGGATCCTAGTCGGCCGATTGGTTCTTTTATGTTTTTAGGACCGACCGGGGTAGGAAAAACAGAGCTTGCCAAGGCATTAGCTGCTGCAATGTTTGGCTCGGAAGATAATATGATCCGGATTGATATGTCCGAATATATGGAAAAATATAGTACTAGTCGCTTGATTGGTGCCGCTCCAGGATATGTCGGTTATGACGAGGGTGGCCAACTAACTGAAAAAGTACGGCAACGTCCATATTCAGTTGTCTTATTAGATGAAGCTGAAAAGGCACATCCGGATGTATTTAATTTATTACTTCAAGTTTTAGATGATGGTTACTTAACTGATGCAAAAGGTCGGCGCGTTGATTTTAGAAATACCATTATTATTATGACTTCTAACCTTGGAGCAACTCAGCTTCAGGATGAAAAAGAAGTTGGTTTTGGGGCAAAAGATATGTCACAAGACTATAATGCGATGGCATCGGCAATTAAGCAACAAATGAGGTTATACTTCCGCCCAGAATTCCTTAATCGGATTGATGAAACGATTATCTTCCATTCATTACAAAAGAAAGAGCTTCATCAAATTGTTAAACTCATGGTTAATGATTTAAATAAACGGGTAAGTGAGCAAGGCATTAACTTGAAAGTTACGCCTGCTGCAATTGATGTAATTGCAAAGCTTGGTTACAATCCTGCTTATGGAGCTCGTCCGCTTCGTCGTGCTTTACAAGATCATGTTGAAGATGATTTGAGTACTGGACTACTTAGTGGTGAAATCAATGTTGGAGATGACGTAACAGTAGGTGCGCATCACGGTAAAATTACTTTTAAAGTAAAAAAGCCAGATGAAGATAAAGCTGTTGAATTAAAATTGAATAGATAAAAAGAACGGTAAATTATTCTGAAAGTGCAGAGTAATTTACCGTTTTGTATTCTGGTTTCATTAAATTTGAAATACACAAACCGAATATTTGAGTTTTATGTATTATAAAAATGTTATAATTGTAACTTTTGTTCTCTAATGATATCTAATGATAATAGAAGAAAAAGCTACCAAATTGCATTCATTTATCACATTTGATGATTATTTTTCTAAAACGGTTGTCAAAAGATAAGTTATAGCCTTATAATGTGTTTATCAGATAATTAATGATTAAAAATAGGGGATGAACAATAAATGAAGCGAGCAGAACAATTAGAAAAGACAAGACAAGCAATCTTAAAAACCGCTACAAAGTTATTTTTACAAAAGGGATTTGGTGAAACTTCAACACGGGATATTGCCAAACAGATTGGAATTACGCAACCGGCTTTATACCACCACTTCAGCGATAAAGAGGTTTTATATCTGGATGTAATGACAAATTTATGTGGAAAAGTTCGCCAAGATATTAATAAAGTAATGCGTAAACATGATTTGTCACCGAATGAACAATTATGGCAAATCACCAAGGCATTAAAAAAACATCATCCATTAAGTATTTATGACCAATACAATCAGGCAATGCGCCTATTATCGAAGAGTGCACAGCAAAAGCTTAATATGATCTTTACAATGGATTATCTAGAACCAATTGCAGCATTTTTCCGTCAACCAGATGTAGGGTTACGTCCTGATATTCTTCCTAAAGAAGCTGCTGAATTATTTATTGCAGGACTAACTCCAATTTTTGGCACTTCGCAATTAATTGGTGGCCATTCAATTACACCAGAACAACGTGACCAATTAATCCTAGACTGCATTATTAACGGTTTATCAAATTGGGGCGGAAAAAATTAAAAAATATAAAAATAATTGTTGACGAAATTTAATAGAACTTGTATACTTAAGTAGTATGTAATTGTGAGTTCATTTGAACCTGGTGATCTATTGTCCATCAGATTCTGCATAAAAGCCAAAGACAGTCGTTGAACTGTTTTTGGATTTTTTTTGCCCAAAAGTCGTATTTTAGGCAAATTGTAATCAAATTGTAACATTTAAATGAGCTCGCGGAATAAATTAGAGAGGTGAACAGTTTGGCTGGACATTTAGTTAAATACGGTAAACACCGTACCCGTCGTAGCTACTCGCGAATTAAAGAAGTTCTCGAATTGCCAAACCTTATTGAAATCCAAACCGATTCTTACAATTGGTTCATGGAAAAAGGTTTGCGGGAAATGTTTGATGATATTATGCCAATTGATGATTTTCAAGGAAAACTTTCTTTGGAATTCGTTGACTATCAACTTTTAGAACCTAAGTATACTGTTGACGAAGCTCGTGAACACGATGCTAATTACTCAGCACCACTTCATGTTACTTTACGGTTAACTAACCATGAAACTGGTGAGATTAAGTCTCAAGATGTATTCTTTGGTGACTTCCCATTAATGACTGACCAAGGTACATTCATTATTAATGGTGCCGAACGAGTTATTGTTTCACAATTAGTTCGTTCACCAGGTGTCTACTATAGTGAAGAAAATGATAAAAATGGTCGGCCAAACTACGGTGCTACCTTTATTCCAAACCGTGGTGCATGGTTAGAATACGAAACTGATGCTAAAAATGTTTCATATGTTCGAATCGACCGGACCCGTAAGTTACCAATGACTGAATTGATTCGTGCATTGGGCTTTGGCTCTGACGATGAAATTATTGACATGTTCGGTGGCGATAGTGAGACATTATCATTAACCTTGGATAAAGATGTTCACAAGAACGCTGAAGATTCTCGGGTTGAAGAAGCCTTAAAGGACATTTATGAACGGCTTCGTCCTGGTGAACCAAAGACTGCTGATTCAGCACGGAGCTTATTAACAGCTCGTTTCTTTGATCCAAAACGTTATGATATGGCACCAGTTGGTCGTTATAAGACAAATAAGAAGTTAATGCTTAAGTACCGTTTACTTGGACAAACTTTAGCTGAAACTTTAGCTGATCCTGATACTGGTGAAGTATTAGCACAAAAAGGTGATACGGTAACTAAGGAATTGCTTAATAAGCTTGAACCTTACTTAGACCGTGATGACTTTAAGACTATTACTTACACTCCATCAGATGAAGCGGTTGTAACTGAACCAGTTAAGTTACAAAAGATTTTAGTATATTCTAAGACTGATCCTGATCGAGTTGTACCTATTATTGGTAACGGTCATATCCCATTAGAATACAAGCACATTGAACCAGCTGATATTCTTGCTTCCTTAAACTACTTCTTTAACTTACAAGAAGGTATTGGTAGTACAGACGATATCGACCACTTAGGTAACCGTCGTATTCGTTCAGTTGGTGAATTACTTCAAAACCAATTCCGGATTGGTCTTGCACGGATGGAACGAGTTGTTCGTGAACGGATGTCAATTCAAGATCCTGACACTGTTACTCCACAGCAATTAATCAATATTCGTCCAGTTGTTGCTTCTATTAAAGAATTCTTTGGTTCATCCCAACTTTCCCAGTTCATGGACCAAACTAACCCACTAGGTGAATTAACTCATAAGCGTCGTCTTTCAGCTCTTGGTCCTGGTGGTTTAACTCGTGACCGGGCTGGATATGAAGTGCGGGACGTTCACTATACTCACTATGGCCGGATGTGCCCTATTGAAACACCAGAAGGTCCTAACATTGGTCTTATTAACAGTCTTTCATCTTACGCACGGGTAAATAAATATGGATTCATCGAAACTCCATACCGTCGTGTTTCCTGGAAGGATCACAAGGTAACTGATAAGATTGATTACTTAACTGCTGACGAAGAAGATAACTTCATCATTGCTCAGGCTAACACGCCATTAAATGATGATGGTTCATTTGTTGACGATCAAGTAATGGCTCGTGATAAAGATGACTACATCGAAACCAGTGTTGAAAACATTGACTACATGGATGTTTCTCCTAAGCAAGTTGTTTCTGTTGCCTCTGCATGTATCCCATTCCTTGAAAACGATGACTCCAACCGTGCATTGATGGGTGCTAATATGCAACGGCAGGCTGTTCCTTTGATCAATCCTCATGCTCCATTGGTAAGTACTGGTATTGACTACAAGGCTGCCCATGACTCTGGGGTTGCGATGATTGCTAAGAAGCCAGGAACGGTTGAATATGTAGATGCTCGTGAAGTACGGGTTCGTGAAGAAGATGGAACACTTGATACTTACAAGTTAATGAAGTTCCGTCGTTCAAACGGTGGTAAGAACTACAACCAACGCCCAATTGTTAAGGTTGGCGAACATGTTGATGCTGATGACGTGTTAGCTGATGGTCCATCAATGGAACAAGGTGAATTGGCTCTTGGACAAAACCCATTAATTGCCTTCATGACTTGGCAAGGATATAACTTCGAAGATGCCATCGCCATTAATGAACGATTAGTTAAAGACGATGTTTATACTTCTATTCACATCGAATCATACGAATCTGAAGCACGTGAAACCAAGCTTGGACCTGAAGAAATGACGCGGGAAATTCCAAACGTTGGTGACGATGCTTTGAAAGATCTTGATGAAAACGGGATTGTTCGTGTCGGTGCCGAAGTTCATGATGGAGATATTTTAGTAGGTAAGGTTACTCCAAAGGGAATGACTGAATTATCTGCCGAAGAACGTCTTCTTCACGCTATCTTTGGTGAAAAGTCACGTGAAGTTCGTGATACTTCATTACGTGTTCCTCACGGTGGTGGCGGAATCATCCAAGATGTTAAAGTCTTTACTCGTGAAAATGGGGATGAATTATCACCAGGTGTAAATACAATGGTTCGTGTTTACATTGCACAAAAGCGGAAGATCCAAGTTGGGGATAAGATGTCTGGACGTCATGGTAACAAGGGTACTGTTTCTATCGTTGTACCAGAAGAAGATATGCCATACATGCCAGATGGAACTCCGATTGATATTATGCTTAGTCCAATGGGTGTGCCAAGTCGTATGAACATTGGTCAGCTTCTTGAATTGCACCTAGGAATGGCTGCTCGTCGTCTTGGAATTCATATGGCTACTCCAGTATTCGATGGTGCATCTGATAAAGATGTTTGGGATGCTGTTCGTGAATCTGGATTCCCAGAAGACGGTAAGACAATTCTTTATGACGGTCGTACCGGTGAACCATTTGAAAACCGGATTGCTGTTGGTTCAATGCACTATCTTAAGTTAGCTCACATGGTTGATGATAAGATTCACGCTCGCTCAACTGGTCCTTACTCACTTGTTACTCAACAGCCATTAGGTGGTAAGGCACAATTTGGTGGACAGCGTTTCGGTGAAATGGAAGTTTGGGCTCTTGAAGCTTATGGTGCTGCTTACACTCTTCAAGAAATCCTTACTTACAAGTCAGATGATACTGTTGGTCGTGTTCGGACTTATGATGCAATCATCAATGGTCAACCAATTCCTAAGCCAGGTGTTCCAGAATCATTCCGTGTTCTTGTTAAGGAATTACAAGCATTAGGTCTTGATATGAAGGTTCTTGATGGTAACAACAAGGAAATTCAGTTAAAGAACATGGACGAAGATGATGATGAAGTTGTAAATGTTGATGCATTAGCTAAATATGCAGAAGAACATAAAACAGACGATAAGAAGAACGAAGAAGAAAACAAGTCTGAAGCAACTTCAACAACTACCGATGACAAAACTAATCAAAATTAATATTTAGGTTGCTACGGTTTACTGAAAGAAGGAGGAACATCCTTTGATTGATGTCAATAAATTTGAAAGTATGCAGATCGGTCTGGCATCTCCAGATAAGATCCGTAGTTGGTCATATGGGGAAGTTAAAAAGCCCGAGACTATTAACTACCGGACATTAAAGCCAGAAAAGCAAGGTCTGTTTGACGAACGAATCTTTGGCCCAACCAAGGATTACGAATGTGCGTGTGGAAAGTACAAGCGTATCCGTTACAAAGGTCGTGTTTGTGACCGTTGTGGTGTTGAGGTTACTAGTGCAAAAGTTCGTCGTGAACGGATGGGGCACATTGAATTAGCTGCTCCTGTATCTCACATTTGGTACTTTAAAGGAATTCCAAGTCGAATGGGACTTGTATTAGATATGAGCCCACGTTCACTTGAAGAAGTTATTTACTTTGCTTCATATGTTGTTCTTGACCCAGGTGATACTCCACTTGAAAAGAAACAACTTTTAACTGAAGCTGAATATCGTGATAAAAAAGCAGAATATGGTGACCGTTTCAAAGCTGAAATGGGAGCTGCTGCTATTCAAAAACTTTTAGCTGATGTTGACTTAGAAAAGGAAGCTGCTGAATTAAAAGAAGAATTGAAAGAAGCTACTGGTCAAAAACGGACTCGTGCTATTCGTCGTCTTGATATTCTTGAAGCTTTCATTAAGTCAGGAAACAAGCCTGAATGGATGGTTATGGATGTAATTCCAGTTATGCCACCTGACTTGCGGCCAATGGTTCAACTTGAAGGGGGACGTTTTGCTACCTCCGATTTGAACGATTTATATCGGCGGGTTATTAACCGTAATAACCGGTTAAAGCGACTTCTTAAATTGCAAGCACCTGGAATTATTGTTCAAAATGAAAAACGGATGCTACAAGAAGCTGTTGATGCATTAATTGATAACGGGCGCCGTGGACGTCCAGTAGCTGGACCAGGTAATCGTCCATTGAAGTCACTTTCTCACTTACTTAAGGGTAAGCAAGGACGTTTCCGTCAAAACTTACTTGGTAAGCGTGTTGACTACTCTGGCCGTTCCGTTATTGATGTTGGTCCATCATTGAAGTTGAACCAAATGGGATTACCAGTTCCAATGGCACTTGAATTATTTAAGCCATTTATTATGCATGAATTGGTAAAGCGTGGTCTTTCTGCTAACGTTAAAGCTGCTAAGCGTAAGATTGATCGCAGTGATGATGATGTCTTTGATGTATTGGAAGACGTTATTAAGGAACACCCAGTTCTATTAAACCGGGCACCTACTCTTCACCGGTTAGGTATCCAAGCGTTTGAACCAATCTTGGTTTCTGGTAAGTCAATGCGTCTTCACCCATTAGTATGTTCAGCATATAACGCTGACTTTGATGGGGATCAGATGGCTATTCACGTTCCATTATCTGATGAAGCTCAAGCGGAGGCACGTTTGTTAATGCTTGCTGCTCACCATATTCTTAGTCCTCGTGACGGAGAACCTATTGTTTCACCATCACAGGATATGGTTATTGGTAACTACTACATGACTACTGAAGATAAGGGTCGTGAAGGTGAAGGAATGATCTTCAAGGATACTGATGAAGCTGAACTTGCTTACCGCAATGACTATGTTTCATTACAAACCCGTGTTGGAGTTCAAGTATCTGCATTCCCTGAAAAGCCATTTACTGATGAACAACGAGGCAAGATCATGGTGACAACTGTTGGTAAGCTTCTTTTCAATCGAATTATGCCAAAAGATTTTGCTTATATTAACGAACCAACAGATGCAAATATTCAAAATGGTGTTGATGATCGTTTCTTCCTTGAACCTGGTCAAGATATTCATGAATACCTTGAAAATGCACCATTAGTTCCACCATTTAAGAAGGGCTTCTTATCTGACTTGATCGCTGAAGTATACAAGCGTTACAAAGTTACGAAGACTTCTCAATTCTTGGACCGTATTAAGGACTTAGGTTACTACGAATCAACTATTTCTGGTTTAACGACTGCTATGTCTGATATTCATGATTTGCCAGAAAAACCAGAAATTCTTGATAAGGCACAAAAGCAAGTTGCTTTAATTACTAAGCAATTCCGTCGTGGTTTAATTACAGACGATGAACGTTATGAACGAGTAATCGGTGCATGGAACGATGCTAAGGATGAAGTTCAAAACAAGTTAATTGAACACATGGATATCCATAACCCAATTAACATGATGTCCGACTCTGGTGCGCGGGGTAACATTTCAAACTTTACTCAGTTAGCCGGAATGCGTGGATTGATGGCATCACCAAACGGTAAGATTATGGAATTACCTGTTAAGTCAAACTTCTATGAAGGACTTTCAGTGTTGGAAATGTTTATTTCATCACACGGTGCTCGTAAAGGTATGACTGATACAGCCTTGAAGACTGCCAACTCAGGTTACTTAACTCGTCGTCTGGTTGATGTTGCGCAGGATGTGGTTGTTCGTGAAAAAGACTGTGGTACTGATCGTGGACTTGAAGTTACTGCTATTACAAACGGTAACGAAATGATTGAACCGCTTTATGATCGAATCATGGGCCGTTACACTATGAAGTCTGTCTTTGATCCTAAGACTGGTGAAAAAATTGTTGGTAAGAATGTCCTTATCGACGAAGAAATGGCTCAAAAGATTGTTGATGCCGGCGTAAAGAAAGTAACTATTCGTTCAGCATTTACTTGCAACACTGAACATGGTGTATGTGAACGTTGTTATGGACGAAATGCAGCTACTGGTGACCGTGTAGAAGCTGGTGAAGCTGTCGGAACTGTTGCCGCTCAATCAATTGGTGAACCAGGTACTCAGTTAACTCTTCGTAACTTCCACACTGGTGGGGTTGCTGGTAACGATGATATTACTCAAGGTCTTCCACGTATCCAAGAAATTGTTGAAGCACGTAATCCTAAAGGTCGGGCAACAATTACAGAGGTTACTGGTGAAGTTGTGTCTATCGAAGAAAACCCTGCTGAACGGACGAAGGATATTACGATTAAGGGTGAGACTGATACCCGAACTTACACCCTTCCAATTACAGCACGGATGAAAGTTGCTGAAGGTGATTTCATTCACCGTGGGGCACCACTAAATGAAGGTTCGATTGATCCTAAGGAATTAATCCAAGTTCGTGATGTTCTTTCTACTGAAACTTACCTCTTATCGCAAGTTCAAGGTGTTTACCGGATGCAGGGTATTGACTTGTTAGATAAGCACGTTGAAATTATGATTCGTCAAATGATGCGGAAAGTTCGTGTCATGGATCCAGGTGATACCGACCTTCTACCGGGTCAATTGATGGATATCAGTCAATTCCGTGACGCTAACAAGGATACCTTAGTTGCTGGAAATATTCCTGCAACAGCTCGTCCTGTTATTCTTGGTATTACTAAGGCTGCCTTAGAGACAAACAGTTTCTTGTCCGCTGCTTCATTCCAAGAAACTACACGTGTATTAACCGATGCTGCTATTCGTGGTAAGAACGATCCGTTGGTTGGATTGAAAGAAAATGTTATTATTGGTAAGATTATTCCTGCAGGTACTGGTATGAGTGCTTACCGGAACATCAAGCCAAAAGAAGTTAGTGTAGCTGCTTACTCAATTAAAGATATTGAGGCTAAGTTAAAAGAAGAAGATAAGCAAAACTAATTTATAAAAAAGGCAATGGTTAACCTGTGAAGGGGCCATTGCCTTTTTAGTTTAAAATGAGGTGATTACTTGGCAAAAAAATATCAGATAGAAATTCCTGACTCAGCATTTAAAAAGACAGACTTCTCTACGAACGAAGAGCTCTCTCTTAGTGTTAATCATAAACAAATTAACATCCGTCCAATAAATGTGAGTGATCAACTACCTAAAATTAACATTTTCTGGTATGTGATTCCTTCAATTATTTTAGCTGCAATATTTTTAGCTTTTTTTAGCGCCAGAAAAATTAACACGGTCCCGATAACAGGTGATGATTATTCCATTGCTAATGGTGCATTAATCTTAGGAGTATGTAGTGGAATCCTATCGTTTTTGATAACTTTTATTATTACTAAAATTCTCGGAAAAGGGCCCAGCAAGGATTTTCATTGGCGGAGTTTGCCAACAATTACGATTGCATGTGGACTAATCATTGCATTCTCACTATCGGCAATTTTTTGGTTATTTGGCCAGATGTTTAAGGATGCACGGTTTGATATTTATACAGCAACTGCTTTTGTATTTGTAATTATTGCGGCAATAAATTATATTATGATTAACTTGGCTTTAACATTATCATCGGGAGTTATCACCAATTTATTAACAATAATGATCATTGGTGGAATGCTTTTTTCAATGCTGACGAATTCTAAACGAGATTGGTGGCGTTATAATTTTAGTTTTTTAGGAACGGCAAAAAATTCCACCAGTTTGCAATTTAATATAACTTTGATTTTTACTGGATTACTAATGATTGCTTTAGTTGATTACTTGTTTGTAAATATTCAACGTCGGTATCATGGTTATAAAATTCAAGTATTGCGGTGGCTGTTAATTATGCTAGCTATCTGTATTGCTTCTATTGGTCTTTTTCCCAATAATCCAGAATTTCACGTTTTACATGACAGAATTTCAATGTGGCTTGTTTATATTATGCTAATTCTGATTGTAGTTATTAGGTGTGTTCTACCCGAAGTCACTAAACAATTTTTGGTGATTTCTTATACGATTGGAGCCGCAATGAGTATCGAATATATTGTTTTTAAGTTAACTGATTATCTTTCTTTAACTGCATTCGAATTATTTGAATTTGGCTTAGCTTTTTCTTGGTTGCTCTTATTACTACAAAATATTGAAAACCTCGCTCAATTTGGGCAAAACTTATTTGTAGTAAAACTCAAACCAGTAAAAGATGATACTAATTAAATATTGTAAAAGACTAGGGTATCCTGGTCTTTTATTTTTTAACAGCCTTGTATAAGAAGACACAGAATAGTAGTGAAAGCTAGTGCGGGGATAAATGGTAGTTTCTTTTTTCTTGTAAACAAAAAGATGAATAGCATGATTAAAGAACTCCATTGGATAATTATGAGTGTTTGGTACCATCCCCATATCAGACATATTACAAATAAAAATTCAATATCACCAATTCCTAGTGTCTTAGTAAAAATAGTGAACAATAGTAAACTGACTGCTAGAATACAGGCAAAAATCAAATTGTAAAAATAATTTTGTGGAATGGATAATAAGGAAATAGGAAATAGTCCCAATAGTGAATAGGAATAGATTACATGACTAAAAAAATCAGTAGAAGTTAAGAAGATTAAGCTAGTGAGAAAGAGAAGAATGATTAAGTCATGAATAGGTTCATAGCTGATGAAAGTGATAAAAGCAATCCCGGATAAGAATTCAATTACAGGCAGATATAAACTAATTTTTTGTTTACAATAAAAGCATTGACCGCGAAGGATGATAAAACTAAAAATAGGGATGAGATGCCACCATCGCAAAATAGAATGGCAATTGTCACAATATGACCGCTGAGGAATGATTAAAGAGCAATTATTGCCTAGACGATAGCAACAAGAAGTAATAAATGAAGCGACAGAAGCACCAAATAAAAATAATAAAACTAACATGAAAAACCTCCCAATAAATAAATACGTAATTTTTAATGAAATTCACTTTTAAATTAACGATTTAAAAGAAATCGATAAGGATACGTTGACATTCATTTGTGAGCATGATAGTCTATTTAAGGTGCTTTTTTAGCAACGGAGTGTCTGTCGTTGGGCAGATGCGTCAACGAAGGCACAAAAATTGTATAAATACATACAGGACTTTTTTTATCCATAAAAAAGAACCGCCTGGATGTGTGGACTTAAATTAAGGAAGGGGAAAAAATAATGCCAACCATTAACCAATTGGTACGTAAAGGCCGTAAGAGCCACAAGGGCAAGTCAAAGTCACCAGCTCTTGGTTATGTTTACAACACTTTCAAGAAAGAAGAAATTAAGACTCCATCACCACAAAAGCGTGGAGTTGCTACTCGTGTGGGTACTATGACTCCTAAGAAGCCTAACTCAGCTTTACGGAAGTACGCCCGTGTACGTCTTTCAAACTTAATCGAAGTTACTGCTTATATTCCTGGTATTGGACACAACCTCCAAGAACACTCAGTTGTTTTAATTCGTGGTGGTCGTGTTAAGGATTTACCTGGGGTTCGTTACCACATCATCCGTGGTACTCTAGATACTGCTGGTGTTGAAGGCCGTATGCAATCACGTTCTAAGTACGGTGCTAAGAAGCCTAAGGATAAGAAGTAATTTTAAGGAGGAGTTAAGTAATGCCACGTAAAGGACATGTACAAAAGCGTGAAATTTTACCAGATCCAATGTACAACTCAAAGTTGGTTACTAGCTTAATTGATCACTTAATGATTGATGGTAAGCGTGGAACTGCTACTAAGATTTTATACGCTGCTTTTGATGAAATTAAGAACGAAACTGGTAATGATCCAGTTGAAGTATTCCAACAAGCAATGGAAAATGTTATGCCTGTCTTGGAAGTTAAGGCTCGTCGTGTTGGTGGTTCTAACTACCAAGTTCCGATTGAAGTTCGTCCAGACCGTCGTACTACATTAGGTCTTCGTTGGATTGTTCAATACGCACGTTTGCGCGGTGAACATACAATGGTTGAACGTCTTGCACGTGAAATCATCGATGCTTCAAACAATACTGGAGCTTCAGTTAAAAAGCGTGAAGATACGCACCGTATGGCAGAAGCCAACCGTGCATTCGCACACTACCGCTGGTAATAATCACTGTCATTTGATTCTGGTTATTTAACTAGTTTCAGTGAAGGGGGTGACGTTCAAACATCGATTACGTCACCCCTTTTTGAAAATAATGGTAAAATAAGGATAACCATATTTCGGAAGGAGATACTCTTTTAAGATGGCTAATAAACGTGAATACCCACTTGCTAAGACTCGTAACATCGGTATCATGGCACATATTGATGCCGGTAAGACGACTGCAACTGAGCGGATTCTATATTACACTGGTAAGATTCACAAAATTGGTGAAACCCATGATGGTGCTTCACAAATGGACTGGATGGATGAAGAAAAGGAACGTGGTATTACTATCACGTCAGCAGCTACTACTGCTGTTTGGAAAGATAACCGGATCAACATCATTGATACTCCAGGACACGTGGACTTTACTGTCGAAGTTGAACGTGCATTACGTGTTCTTGATGGTGCTGTAACAGTTCTTGATGCTCAAGCTGGTGTTGAACCACAAACAGAAACTGTTTGGCGTCAAGCTGACCAATTTAACGTTCCACGGATCGTTTTTGCGAACAAGATGGATAAGATTGGGGCTAACTTTGATTACTCAGTTCAAACTATTAAAGACCGTTTGAATGTTACTCCTCTTCCTATTCAAATGCCAATTGGTGCTGAAGATGACTTTATCGGTTTAGTTGACCTTGTTAAGATGGTTGCCTATGTTTATGACGAAGATAAGCTCGGTACTAACTGGGATACTGTTGAGATTCCTGATGATATGAAGGAAGAAGCTCAAAAGCGTCATGACGAAATGGTTGAAACATTAGCTGATATTGACGATAACTTAATGGAAAAGTACCTTGAAGGTGAAGAAATTTCTGTTGATGAAATCAAAGCAGCTATTCGTAAAGGTACTTTGGAAGAACAAATTTTCCCTGTATTAGCTGGTTCAGCTTACAAGGATAAAGGTATTCAAATGATGCTTGATGCTGTTATTGATTATCTTCCATCACCACTTGATGTTAAGCCATTCGTTGCTCATGATGCTGATGGAAATGAAATTGAATTAACAGCTGGTGATGATAAGCCATTTGCTGCCTTAGCATTTAAGATTGCTACTGACCCATTCGTTGGTCGTTTGACATTCTTACGTGTTTACACTGGTTCACTTCAATCAGGTTCATACGTTCTTAATGCTACTAAGGACAAGCGTGAACGTATCGGTCGTTTGCTTCAAATGCACTCTAACCAACAACAAGAAATTCCAGAAGTATTCTCTGGTGATATTGCTGCTGCTATTGGTTTGAAGAACACTACTACTGGTGATTCATTAACTGATCCTGACCATCCACTTCAACTTGAATCAATGGACTTCCCAGAACCTGTTATCCAAGTTTCTGTAGAACCTAAGTCTAAGGCGGACCAAGATAAGATGGACAAGGGTCTTCAAAAGCTTGCTGAAGAAGACCCAACATTCAAGGCTGAAACTAATCCTGAAACTGGTGAAACTTTAATTGCTGGTATGGGTGAGCTTCACTTGGACATTATTGTTGAACGTCTTCGTCGGGAATTCCACGCTGAAGTTACTGTTGGTAAGCCACAAGTTTCATACCGTGAAGCATTTACTAAGACTGCAAGTGCTCAAGGTAAGTTTGTTCGTCAATCTGGTGGTAAAGGTCAATACGGTGATGTATGGATCGAATTTACACCACTTAAAGAAGGGGAAGGATTCGAATTTGAAGATGCCATCGTTGGTGGTGTTGTTCCTCGTGAATTTATCCCTGCTGTTGAACAAGGATTAAAGGAAGCTATGCAAAATGGTGTTCTTGCAGGTTACCCACTTGTTGACATGCATGCTAAACTTTATGATGGTAGTTACCACGAAGTCGACTCTAGTGAAGCCGCCTTTAAGGTTGCTGCATCATTAGCACTTAAGAATGCTGCTAAGAAAGCAGATCCTGTTATCCTTGAACCAATTATGAAGGTTGACATTGTTGTACCACAAGACAACATGGGTGATGTTATGGGTCAAGTAACAGCTCGTCGTGGTACCATTGATGGTATGGAAGAACGTGGTAATGCTCAATTAATCCACTCATTTGTTCCACTTTCTGAAATGTTTGGATACGCTACTGCATTGCGTTCAGCAACACAAGGTCGTGGTACCTTCACTATGACTTTCGATCACTACTCAGCTGTTCCTAAGTCTGTTCAAGAAGATATTATTAAGAAAAACGGTGGCAATAACTAATTATTGACATTGTGATCTCAAGTCCATCAAAGAGCTACAGTTTGATTACTGTAGTTCTTTTTTGTTTGATGATAAAAATTCAAAAAGCATTTTAATGAATTTCGTCAAAACAAATAAATTACTTTTTAATACATCAGAAAAATTAATGGTATTTTAGTATCGCTAATTTTTAACTAACTTAGGAAGAAAATTTTACAAAAATATTTCAATTGAAAATATTCTAAAATTTCCCTTGATCTAATTACATTTCTTTAGTATTATGGATAGGTGCTTGAGCTTTGGAGGTAGATTTGCCTTACCCCCTATTAAGTGAAAGCTGCGAAGCGTTGATGCGGAAGGTTGCGACACACCCGGCCGCTTTGCCACAGGATGTGGCGGTAATTTCCGCGGAGCTAGTCAAATTTTAAATCTGACGAAGGAGGGAACATAATGGCAAAACAAAAGATTCGTATTCGGTTAAAGGCTTATGAACACCGTATTTTAGATCAATCTGCTGATAAGATTGTTGAAACCGCTAAGCGGACAGGTGCTCAAATTTCAGGTCCTATTCCGTTACCAACTGAACGGACTATCTACACTGTTATCCGTTCACCACACAAATTTAAGAAGTCACGGGAGCAATTCGAAATGCGCACACACAAGCGTTTAATCGATATTGTTGACCCAACACCTAAGACCGTTGATTCATTAATGAAGCTCGATCTTCCTAGTGGTGTTGATATTGAAATTAAGCTTTAATTGTTAGAATAAGAATAATACATAAAACATAAAATTGGAGGTGTACTCATGACCAAAGGAATCTTAGGTAAAAAGGTTGGAATGACTCAAGTATTCACTGACAATGGTGAATTAGTTCCAGTTACTGTTATCGATGTTACACCAAACGTTGTAATGCAAATTAAGACCGTTGAAAACGATGGTTACAGTGCTGTACAACTTGGTTTTGATGACAAGCGGGAAGTTTTGAGCAACAAACCTGAACAAGGTCATGCAGCAAAAGCAAATACGACCCCTAAGCGCTTCATCGGTGAAATCCGCGACGCTGAATTAGGGGACATTAAAGTCGGAGACGAAGTTAAGGCTGACGTTTTCGCAGAAGGTGAAACTGTCGACGTTACGGGTACTACCAAGGGTCATGGTTACCAAGGTAACATCCATAAGGATAACCAATCTCGTGGACCTATGGCACACGGTTCTCGTTACCACCGTCGTCCTGGTTCATTGGGTGCCATTATCAACCGGGTTTTCAAGGGCATGAAGCTCCCTGGTCGTATGGGTGGCAAGACTGTTACCATGCAACACTTACAAGTTGTTAAGGTTGATCTTGACAACAACGTATTACTCATCAAGGGTAATGTTCCTGGTGCAAACAAGTCTTACGTAACTATTAAGAACTCAGTTAAGGCTAATACTAAGAAGAGTCTTAGCAAACAACACAATAAATAAGAAGAAAGGAGGAAGTAAATAATGACTAGCGTTAATTTATATAAACAAGATGGTAGCCAAAACGGTACTGTTGAATTAAACGATGCAGTATTTGGTGTTGAACCAAATGAAAATGTTGTATTTGATGCAATTTTGCGTCAACGTGCTTCATTACGTCAAGGTACACATGCTGTAAAGAATCGTTCTGCAGTTAGCGGTGGTGGTAAGAAGCCATGGCGTCAAAAGGGTACTGGTCGTGCTCGTCAAGGTTCTATCCGTTCTCCACAATTCCGTGGTGGTGGTATTGTTTTTGGACCTACTCCACGTTCATATAAGTACAGCCTTCCTCGTAAGGTTCGTCAACTTGCAATCAAGTCTGCCCTTTCCCAAAAGGTTCTTGATAACAGCTTTGTAGTAGTTGATGCATTAAACTTTGATGCACCAAAGACAAAGGGATTCGCTGATGTTATGGGTAACTTAAACGTTGCTGAAAAGACATTAGTTGTTGTTACTGATGACGACAAGAATGCTGCTTTATCAGCACGTAACTTAGCTAATGCTACAGTTGTTACTCCAGCAGGTGTTAACATCTTG
Source organism: Limosilactobacillus sp. DJ3M12 (assembly GCF_947381695.1). NCBI lineage: Bacteria > Bacillati > Bacillota > Bacilli > Lactobacillales > Lactobacillaceae > Limosilactobacillus > Limosilactobacillus sp. DJ3M12. The sequence continues at coordinate 21,352 of NZ_CANCWY010000012.1, forward strand.
AACGTTGTTGATAACCAAAAGATTGTTATCACTAAGTCAGCTCTTTCTCAAGTAGAGGAGGTGCTCGCATAATGGAAGCACGCGACATTATTTTACGTCCAGTAGTTACTGAAGCTTCAATGGCTGGTATGGACAACAAGCGTTACACTTTTGATGTTGATTTACGAGCAACTAAGACACAAGTTAAAAATGCTGTTGAAGAAATTTTTGGCGTTAAAGTTGTAAAAGTTAACATTATGAATGTAAAAGGTAAGTTAAAGCGCCAAGGTCGTTACGAAGGATACACTAAGCGTCGTCGTAAGGCTATTGTTACTTTATCTGCCGACTCAAATGAAATTAAGTTGTTTAACGACAACAACGAAAACTAATCATTAAAAAAAGGAGGAAAAAACAGTGGGAATTCGTAAATATAAAGCAACCACTAACGGTCGCCGTAATATGAACGGTTACGACTTCGCTGAAATCACGAAGACAACGCCTGAAAAGTCATTATTGGCTCCGTTAAAGCACACTGCTGGTCGTAACAGCTATGGTCACATTACTGTTCGTCACCGTGGTGGTGGTACAAAGCGTCAATACCGTATTATTGACTTTAAGCGAATTAAAGATGATGTTCCAGCAACTGTTAAGGCAATTGAATACGATCCAAATCGTACTGCAAATATTGCTTTACTTGTTTACGCTGATGGTACTAAATCATACATCATCGCACCTAAGGGCTTGAAGGTTGGCATGACCGTTCAATCTGGTCCTGATGCTGATATCAAGGTTGGTAATGCTCTTCCTTTAAAGAACATTCCAGTTGGTACTGTTATTCACAACATTGAATTAAAACCAGGTAAGGGTGGTCAACTTGCTCGTTCAGCTGGTGCCTCAGCTCAATTACTTGGTAAGGAAGAAAAATACGTATTAGTACGTCTTTCTTCTGGTGAAGTTCGTATGGTCCTTGCTACTTGCCGTGCTACTATCGGTACTGTTGGTAATGATGAACACGCCTTGATTATTAAAGGTAAGGCTGGTCGTACTCGTTATGCTGGTCAACGTCCACACGTTCGTGGTTCTGTTATGAACCCTAACGATCACCCACATGGTGGTGGTGAAGGTAAGCAACCAGTTGGTTTACCATCTCCTCTTTCTCCATGGGGTAAGAAGACTGTTGGTAAGAAGACCCGTTCACACAAAGCTCGTTCAAACAAGTTCATTGTTCGTGGTCGGAAGCGCGGTCCACATACTCGTTAATATTTATATACGTTCTAATACCCGAGAGGAGGTACACTAAATGGGTCGTAGTTTGAAAAAAGGACCTTTCGCTGATGCTTCATTACTGAAGAAGGTTAAGGAGCAAGAAGGTTCTGAAAAGAAGACTGTCATCAAGACATGGTCACGTCGTTCTACCATTTTCCCAAGTTTTATTGGTTACACATTTGCAGTATATGATGGTCGGAAGCACGTGCCAGTTTACGTACAAGAAGACATGGTTGGTCACAAGTTAGGTGAATTTGTTCCTACTCGGACTTTCCATGGTCATGCTTCTGATGACAAGAAGACAGGTAAGTAAGGAGGGTGAAATAACATATGGCTGAAAACATTACGTCAGCTAAGGCTACTGCCAAGATGGTACGGGTTTCTGCTCGTAAGGTTCGTCTTGTATTAGATGCCATTCGTGGCAAGAGTGTTGCCGAAGCATTTGCTATTTTGAAGTTCACCCCTCGTGGTGCCGCTTCAGATGTTGAAAAAGTATTAAAATCTGCTGTTGCAAACGCTGAAAACAATTTCGACTTAGATCGTGCTTCATTGGTTGTAAGTGAAGCCTTTGCTAACGAAGGACCAACTCTTAAACGGTTCCGTCCTCGTGCAAAGGGTTCTGCTTCTCCAATTAACAAGCGGACTAGTCATATTACAGTGGTTGTTACAGAACGATAGGAGGAATGAATAGTGGGTCAAAAGATCAATCCTAATGGTTTTCGTGTTGGGGTCATTCGTGATTGGACTGCAAAGTGGTACGCTGACAAGGACTTTGCTGATTACCTTAACGAAGACCTTCGAATCCGTAAGTATATTGAAAAGCGACTTGCTGATGCCTCTGTATCAACCGTTGAAATTGAACGTGCAGCTAACCGCGTAAACGTATCAATTCATACTGCCAAGCCAGGAATGGTTATTGGTAAAGGTGGTTCAGAAGTTGAAGCACTTCGTAAAGAACTTAACAAATTAACTGGTAAACGTGTTCACATTAACATTGTGGAAATCAAGAAGCCAGATTTAGATGCTCACCTTGTTGGTGAGAGTATTGCACGGCAATTAGAAGCTCGTATTGCTTTCCGTCGTGCTATGCGTGGAGCTATGCAACGTGCTATGCGTGCTGGGGCTAAGGGTATTAAGACTCAAGTTGCTGGTCGTTTGAACGGTGCAGATATGTCACGGATCGAATCATACTCAGATGGTACTGTTCCATTGCATACACTCCGTGCTGATATCGATTATTCTTGGGACGAAGCTAACACTACATACGGTGTTCTTGGCGTAAAGACTTGGATTTACCGTGGTGAAGTACTTCCTACTAAGAAGAACTCAAACAATGATGAACAAGGAGGGAAGTAACACATGTTAGTACCAAAACGTGTAAAGCACCGTAAGGTTCAACGTGGTCATATGCGCGGTGAAGCTAAGGGTGGTAAAACTGTTACTTTTGGTGAATTTGGTTTACAAGCTCTTGATTCACATTGGATTAGCAACCGTCAAATTGAAGCTGCTCGTATCGCTATGACGCGTTACATGAAGCGTGGTGGGAAAGTTTGGATTAAAATCTTCCCACAACTCTCATACACTAGTAAAGGTGTTGGGGTCCGGATGGGTAACGGTAAAGGTGCTCCTGAAGGATGGGTTGCTCCAGTAAAACGTGGCAAGGTAATGTTTGAAGTAGGGGGCGTTTCTGAAGAAGTCGCTCGTGAAGCTTTACGTCTTGCCGGTCACAAGTTGCCAGTTCGCACTAAGATCGTACAACGTGAGGAAGTAGGTGGACAATCTAATGAAAAGTAAAGATTATGTACAAGAACTGAATGGATTAACCACTGATAAGCTACTTGACCGTGAAAAGGAACTGAAGGAACAATTGTTTAACTTACGTTTCCAATTAGCAACCGGCCAGTTGGAAAATACTGCAAGTCTTAAGCAAGTACGCAAAGATATTGCACGGGTTAAGACAGTTCTTCGTCAACAAGAATTAAACAAATAAGAATACGAAAAGGAGGATTAGCGCATGAGTGAAGAACGTAATGCACGTAAGGTTTACCAAGGCCACGTTGTTTCTGATAAAATGGATAAGACTATCACTGTTGTAATTGATACTTACAAGAGTGCGCCTATCTATGGTAAGCGTGTTAAGTACTCAAAGAAGTACTATGCTCACGATGAAAACAACGAAGCTAAGACCGGCGACACTGTACAAATTATGGAAACTCGGCCATTATCAGCTAAGAAGCGTTTCCGTCTTGTAAAGATTGTCGAAAAAGCTGCTACCCTTTAATTTAGCAGATAACTCTAAAAATTATTCGTATTCTAATTCTTATTTGTAAATGGAAGGAGGACATTAACCGTGATTCAACAAGAAAGTCGGTTGAAGGTCGCTGATAACTCCGGTGCTCGTGAAATCTTAGTTATTAAGATTTTAGGTGGTTCCCGAGTTAAAACAGGTAATATTGGTGACATCATTGTTGCTACTGTAAAGCAGGCAACACCAGGTGGCGTTGTCAAAAAGGGTGACGTTGTTAAGGCCGTTGTTGTACGGACTAAACATGGTATTCACCGTAAGGATGGTTCATACATTAAGTTTGATGAAAATGCCGCTGTTTTAATTAACAACGACAAGAGCCCTAAGGGTACCCGTATTTTTGGCCCAATCGCTCGTGAGCTTCGTGGAGACGACTTCATGAAGATCGTTTCATTAGCTCCAGAAGTTCTCTAAAGATTTTACCGAAAATAAGGAGGTGCACAATCAACATGTTCATTAAAACAGGTGATAAGGTTCGCGTAATCGCTGGTAAGGATAAAGGCAAAGAAGGTACTATTAAAAAGGTACTTGCTTCTCAAAACCGCGTTATCGTTGAAGGTGTAAATATCGTTAAGAAACACCAAAAACCAAGCAACTCAAACCCTAATGGTGGCGTTATTGATACAGAAGCTGCAATTAATGCTTCAAACGTAATGCTGATTGATCCTTCAACAAATGAACCAACTCGTGTAGGTTACAAGTTCGTTGATGGTAAGAAGGTTCGTGTTGCGAAGAAGTCAGGTAAGACACTTGACTAATTTTTAAGGAAGGGAGGAATAACTTCTAATGGAAAACCGTTTGAAAGCTAAATACGAAAATGAAATTCGTCCAGCATTAATTGAAAAGTTTAACTACTCTTCAGTTATGCAAGCACCAAAGATTGACAAAATCGTTTTAAACATGGGTGTTGGTGATGCAACTACTAACTCCAAGAATCTTGATGAAGCTGTTGAAGAACTTGGCTTGATTTCTGGTCAAAAGCCTTTAATTACTAAGGCTAAGAAATCAATTGCTGGTTTCCGTCTTCGTGAAGGTATGTCAATTGGTGCTAAGGTAACCTTGCGTGGTGAACGTATGTATGATTTCTTAGATAAATTAGTTAATGTGGCATTGCCACGAGTTCGTGATTTCCATGGTGTAAGTAACAAGGCATTTGATGGTCGTGGTAATTACACTCTTGGTATCCATGAACAATTAATTTTCCCAGAAATTGATTATGATAAAGTTAACCGAGTTCGTGGTTTAGATGTTGTTATTGTAACAACTGCACAAACTGACGAAGAATCCCGCGAATTACTTGCTCAACTCGGTATGCCGTTTGCTAAATAAAGGAGGTTCCACAAATTGGCTAAAAAATCAATGATTGCTAAGTGCAACCGTCCAGCTAAGTTCTCAAGTCGTGAATACACGCGTTGTGCACGTTGTGGACGTCCGCACTCTGTTTACCGTAAATTCCACCTATGCCGGATTTGCTTACGAGAACTTGCCCACAAAGGACAAATTCCTGGTTTGAAGAAGGCTAGCTGGTAAACAAAAAAAACCGACAAAAGGAGGAAAACATCGATGTCTATGAGTGATCCAATTGCAGATTTCTTAACTCGTATTCGTAATGCTAACATGGCTCAACACGAATCAGTAGAAGCACCTGCATCAAAGATGAAGAAGGACATCGCTGAAATCTTAAAAAACGAAGGTTTCATTCGCGATGTTGAATACGTTGATGATAACAAGCAAGGCATCATCCGTGTGTTCTTAAAGTACGGTAATGACGGTCAACGTGTTATTTCTGGCTTAAAGCGCATTTCTAAGCCTGGTTTACGTACATACGTTAAGTCAGATGCTGTGCCTAAGGTTCTTAATGGATTAGGTATTGCTATCATTTCAACATCTGAAGGTGTTGTTACTGATAAAGTTGCTCGTGCCAAGAAAATTGGTGGCGAAGTTATCGCTTACGTTTGGTAAAAAACGAATATTAGATAGGAGGTGCAAAGATGAGTCGTATTGGTTACAAAGAAATTGATTTGCCAAGTGGTGTTGAAATTTCTCAAGATGGTAATGTAGTTACTGTTAAAGGTCCTAAAGGTACTTTATCTCGTGAAATTTCACCATTAATCAAAATGACTATTGATGGTAACGTTGTAAAGTTTGATCGTGATGCTGATACTAATAAGTTAAAGATGTTACACGGAACTACTCGTGCTAATGTTAACAACATGGTTGAAGGTGTTGTTAATGGTTACAAGAAGGTTCTTAAGCTTGTTGGTGTTGGTTACCGTGCTCAACTCAAAGGTAACAAGTTGATTTTAACTGTTGGTTACTCAAACCCAGTTGAAATGGATAAGCCACAAGATGTTGAAATTAACGTACCTGACAATACTACTATCGAATTAAGCTCAATTAACAAGGAACACCTTGGTAATTTTGCTGCTGAAGTTCGTGCTGTACGTTCACCTGAACCATACAAAGGTAAGGGTATTCGTTACGAAAACGAACACATTATCCGTAAGGAAGGTAAGACTGGTAAGTAATCTGAAAAGATTATTTAACATTCTTTTATTTAATATAATTAATATAATAAGAGGTGACTGTTGTGATTTCTAAACCAGACAAGAACAAGATCCGTCAACGTCGTCATTTACGCGTTCGCGGTAAGATTTCTGGTACTGCGGAGCGCCCACGCTTAAGTGTTTACCGTTCAAACAAAAACATTTACGCTCAATTAATTGATGACGTAAAGGGTGTGACGCTCGCAAGTGCCTCCACAAATGATAGTGAAGTAAGTGGAAAGACTAAGACTGAACAAGCTAGTGGTGTAGGAGCATTAATTGCTAAACGCGCTAACGAAAAGAACATTACTGAAGTTGTGTTTGATCGTGGTGGATACCTTTACCATGGACGTGTTCAAGCCTTGGCTGAAGCTGCTCGTGAAAACGGACTTAAATTCTAAAAAAAGGAGGAATAACCTGCAATGGCATCATCAGAATTCATTGATCCAGCAAAGTTGGATTTAGACGATCAAGTTGTAGCCATCAACCGGATTACTAAGGTTGTAAAAGGTGGGCGTCGTATGCGTTTCGCTGCTTTAGTAATTGTTGGTGACCGTAAAGGTCATGTTGGTTTTGGTACTGGTAAGGCTCAAGAAGTTCCAGAAGCTATTCGTAAAGCTCAAGCAGCTGCTGAAAAGAACTTGATTACTGTTCCTATCGTTGGAACTACTATTCCACACGAAGTTATTGGTGTATACGGCGGTGGAAAGATCATGTTAAAGCCAGCTGTTGAAGGTTCTGGAGTTGCTGCCGGTGGTGCGGTTCGTAATGTTATGGACCTTGCCGGTGTTGCGGACGTTACTTCTAAACGTCTTGGCTCTAACACACCTGTTAATGTTGTTCGTGCAACATTTGAAGGTTTGAAGCAATTAAAGAACGCTGAAGAAGTTGCAAAGTTACGTGGTGTTTCAGTAGACCACTTAGCAGAATAAGGAGGGCACTAAATTATGGCTCAAGTAAAAGTTACCTTAATTCACAGTGTTGCCCACCGACAACCTACTCAACGTCGTACTGTTAAGGCATTGGGATTAGGTAAGATCAATAGCTCAGTTATCTTACCAGATAATGCGGCAACACGCGGTCAAATTTTTAAGATCGCTCACTTGGTTTCTGTTGAAGAAGTTAAGTAATTAAAATTAAATAATAAGGAGGTGCCTACTAATGAAGTTAAACGAATTGAAGCCAGCTGCTGGTTCTCGTTCTAAGCGTCTTCGTAAGGGTCGTGGACTTTCATCAGGACACGGTTTTACATCTGGACGTGGTACTAAAGGGCAAAAGGCTCATGGAAAGACCCGTTTAGGATTTGAAGGGGGTCAAATGCCACTTTACCGGCAAATTCCAAAGCGTGGATTTACCAACATTAACCGGAAAGAATACGCAATTGTTAACTTGGCATCATTAAACAAGTTTGATGATGGTACAGAAGTTACTCCACAATTATTGATGGAAAGTGGCTTAGTTAAGAACTTGAAGAGCGACATCAAGATTCTTGGTAGCGGTAAGCTTGAAAAGAAATTAACTGTTAAGGCTAATAAGTTTTCTGCTTCTGCAGTTTCTGCAATTGAAGCTGCTGGTGGTAAAACTGAGGTGATGTAGTTTGTTCACAGCCGTCAAAAATACATTCAAGGTAAAAGATATCCGTAAAAAGATTTTCTTTACATTGTTTGTATTGATTGTCTATCGGATTGGGGCAGCGATTACCGTTCCTGGAGTTAACGCTGCTGCTTTGCAGGAAATCTCCTCAACCGGTTTAGCATCAATCCTCAATACCTTTAGTGGTGGTGGATTGGAGAATTACTCTTTATTTGCAATGGGAGTTTCTCCATATATTACTGCGCAAATTGTTGTTCAACTATTACAAATGGATATTGTTCCGCGTTTTGTTGAATGGAGTAAACAAGGAGAAGTAGGACGGCGAAAACTTAATCAAGCAACCCGATGGTTAACGATTGTACTTGGATTTATCCAATCAATCGGTATTACCGCCGGGTTTAATGCATTGAGTACTATTCGTTTGGTTAATCACCCTGGTGTTCAAACGTATTTAACAATCGGTTTAATTTTAACTGCAGGTACAATGTTTGCTACTTGGATGGGAGACATGATTACTGAACGTGGCTTGGGTAATGGTGTTTCCATGTTAATTTTTGCTGGTATTGTTGCGCAAATGCCAGGTGGAATTCGTCAGTTATGGGATGACCAAATTGCTGGTGAATCTGGTTCTGCTTTATGGATGGGAATTGGATTTGTTACTCTTGTTATTGTTGCAATTTTAATTATTGTAGCGTTTGTGACATGGGTACAACAGGCAGAAAGACGTCTACCAATTCAATACACAAGACGAACCACTACTTCACCATCCAGTAGTTATCTTCCCTTGAAGATTAACGTATCAGGTGTTATTCCTGTTATTTTTGCTGGTTCTTTTATCTCAACCCCGCAAACTATTCTTATGGCTTTCCAGCAAAACCATGGTGGGGATAGTTGGTATCAAATCATGACGACCATTTTTAACATGCAATCTGGTCCTGGGATCGCACTGTATGTATTTTTGATTGTTGTATTTACCTTTTTCTATGCCTTTGTTCAGGTTAACCCAGAAAAACTTGCTGAGAATTTGCAAAAGCAAGGAAGTTATATTTCTGGAGTGCGTCCTGGAAAGGGTACACAAGACTATATTTCTTCATTGTTAATGCGATTGAGTACAGTAGGTTCATTATTCTTAGGATTGATCTCCTTAATTCCGTTAATTGCAAGTAACGTATGGAACCTAAGTCAGTCAATTGGTTTAGGTGGTACAAGCTTACTGATTATCGTACAAATTGCTTTAGATGTTGTTCGGCAGTTAAACGGACTAACAATGAAGCGCGAATATATTGGATTTATTCGAGAACCTAAAGGAGGAAATGACTAATGAGTATGAATCTTGTATTAATGGGTCTTCCAGGTGCCGGTAAAGGTACTCAAGCTCAAAAGATCGTTGAAGATTTTCCAATTCCTCATATCTCAACTGGAGATATTTTTCGGGCAGCCATAAAAAATGAAACTCCCATGGGAATTGAAGCTAAGAAATATATTGATAAAGGTGAACTTGTTCCGGACGAAGTTACTAACGGTATCGTTAAGGAACGGTTAGCTCAAGATGATACTAAAGATGGCTTTATGCTGGATGGATTTCCTCGTAATCTTAACCAAGCAGCAGCTTTGGATAAGATGTTAGCAGAGAGTAATCGGCATCTTGATGCTGTGATCAATATTCACGTCGAACCGGATGTATTGGTAGAACGTTTAAGTGGACGTTTTATTTGCCGTAACTGTGGAACAACGTATCATAAGCTTTACAATGCTCCTAAAGTTGAAGGCACATGTGACGTTTGTGGTCATCATGAATTTTATCAGCGTGATGATGATAAGCCTGAAACGGTTAAGAATCGTCTAGATGTTAATATTAAGTTGAACACACCACTGGTAGACTATTACCAAAAGAAAGGTGTTTTGCACGAAATTAATGGTGAACAAGATATCGATAAAGTTTACGAAGATATCAAGAAAGTATTAACAAACCTAAACTAGATAATAGTTATCTCTTGCGAAGTTTGTAAACATATGCTAAACTATGCAAGGTTTATCTATCTGAGTAGTGGGAAGTTTTATACTTTCCACCATTTTTACGTAATATCTAGAATAGGTAAGGAGGTACTATTTCGTGGCAAAAGCCGATGTAATTGAAGTAGAAGGTAAAGTAACTGAAACTTTGCCTAATGCAATGTTTAAAGTTGAATTGGAAAACGGAGCAGAAATTTTAGCACATGTTTCTGGTAAAATTCGGATGCACTACATTAAAATTTTACCAGGGGATCGTGTTAAAGTAGAAATGTCTCCATATGACCTTACAAAGGGTCGGATTACTTTCCGGTTCAAGTAGTTATTGATCAATTACTCTCAATAGGAGGATTTTAGAATGAAAGTAAGACCATCTGTTAAAAAGATGTGTGAGCACTGCAAGATCGTTAAGCGTAACGGTCGTGTTATGGTTATTTGCTCTGCTAACCCAAAGCATAAGCAACGTCAAGGTAAGTAATTTATTTTATAGAGAAATGGAGGTGTAGCTCATGGCTCGTATTGCAGGTGTCGATTTACCTCGTGACAAGCGAATCGTAGTCGGCTTAACATATATTTTTGGTATTGGTGATTCTACTGCTAAGAAGATTCTTGAAAATGCTGGTGTATCAGAAGACATCCGTGTTCGTGATTTAACTCCAGATCAAGAAGAAAAGATTCGTGCACAAGTAGATCAAATTCAAGTTGAAGGTGATTTACGGCGTGAAGTTTCAATGAATATCAAGCGTCTTCAAGAAATTGGATCATACCGTGGTATGCGTCACCGTCGTGGCCTACCTGTTCGTGGTCAACACACTAAGAACAATGCTCGTACTCGTAAGGGTAAGGCTGTAGCTATCGCTAATAAGAAGAAGTAGTTTAACTTTATAAAAAAGGAGGTTAGTACTAGATATGGCAACCAAAAAAGGTACGCGTAAGCGTCGTGCAAAAAAGAATGTTGAAACTGGTGTTGCGCACATTCACTCAACATTTAACAACACTTTGATCATGATTACTGACGTTCAAGGTAACGCTGTAGCATGGTCTTCAGCTGGTGTTTTAGGCTTTAAGGGAAGTCGGAAGTCCACTCCATTTGCTGCTCAAATGGCATCAGAAGCTGCTGCTAAGCAAGCTATGGAACATGGTATGAAGACTGTTGAAGTTGAAGTTAAGGGTCCAGGTTCAGGTCGTGAAGCTGCTATCCGTGCACTTCAAGCAACTGGATTGGAAGTTACTGCTATTCGTGATGTAACACCTGTTCCTCACAATGGTTCTCGTCCTCCAAAGCGTCGTCGTGTTTAATTGACATTGCTGGAGACAATTATTTCCATCAATTGCCTTTTTGTCTCAAATACGAACCACGTTTTGAAAGGGGTACAAGGATAGAATGATCGAATTTGAAAAGCCAAATATTCACAAAGTTGAAGAAACAGATAACTACGGTAAGTTTGTCGTAGAACCACTTGAGCGCGGTTATGGAACCACTCTCGGTAACTCGTTAAGGCGTGTATTAATTGCATCTTTGCCAGGTGCAGCGATTACGAGTATGCAAATTGATGGTGTTTTACATGAATTTAGCACTGTTGAAGGTGTAACTGAGGATGTTACGCAGATTATCCTAAACCTTAAGAAAGTTTCTTTGAAGCTTGATTCTGAGGATCAAAAGAATCTTGAATTAGATGTTAAAGGACCTGCTGAAGTAACTGCAAGTGATATCCAGGGTGATAATGAAGTTACAATCTTAAATCCTGATCTGCATATTGCAACTGTTGCTGATGGCGCAGAATTACACATCAAGTTAACTGCTGATAAGGGTCGTGGTTACCTTTCTGCTAACGATAATAAGGCCCGGATGGATGATTTAGCAATTGGTGTTTTACCGATTGATTCCATCTATACCCCAATTGAACGTGTAAATTACACTGTTGAAAATGCACGGGTTGGTCAACGTAACGATTATGATAAGTTGACGCTGGATGTTTGGACTGATGGTTCATTAACACCAACTGAAGCAGTTAGTCTAGGTGCGAAGATTTTGACTGAACACTTAGCTATGTTTGTTGATTTAACAGAAACGGCTCAAAATGCTCAAGTGATGGTTGAAAAAGAAGAAACACACAAAGAGAAGATGCTTGAAATGACTATTGAAGAGCTTGATCTCTCTGTACGTTCTTACAATTGTTTGAAGCGAGCTGGTATCAATACTGTTAAGGAATTAACTGATAGAACAGTGTCTGATATGATGAAGGTTCGGAACTTAGGACAAAAGTCGTTAGAAGAAATTAAACTTAAATTAAATGATCTTGGTGTTTCATTTCGCCAAGACGACTAATTAGTATACCAATTGCAAAGGAGGGAACCACTTTATGAGTTACCGTAAATTAGGACGTACAAGTTCACAACGTAAGGCTTTATTACGTGATTTAACCACAGATTTAATCGTTAATGGTCGTATTACCACTACTGAAGCACGTGCTAAGGAAGTTCGTAAGACCGCTGATAAGATGATTACACTTGCTAAGCATGGTGATTTAGCTTCTCGTCGTAAGGCTGCCGCTTTTGTACGTAATGTTGTTGCTGATGTTAAGGAAGATGGCGATGATATTCGTGTACAATCTGCTCTTCAAAACCTTTTTGAAGAACTTGCTCCAAAGTATGCAGATCGTAACGGTGGTTACACACGCATCTTGAAGACTATGCCTCGTCGTGGTGACGGTGCACCAATGGTTATTCTTGAATTAGTGGACTAATTGATTTGTTCACATAAACTAAATACGTAATAAAGAATCACTATCATTGATAGTATAGAGCGTTACGATGGTGGGGAAACCCTAGTCTAGCTTGAATGCGGGAAACCCTCGTGCACTTCAATGGTAAGTGATTTTTTATTTTAAATTTAATTTTGATAGATAATTCTGTGGACTTTGCTAAAATATACTTATTAACTAATATTGAAAAGAGGAAATACTGTGACTGGAATAAAGATTCGAAAACTTGTATTTACATATCCAGACAGTAAATACCCCGTTTTAAAAAATATCAATCTGGATTTTGAACCAGTTTCTTGGACAGCGATTATTGGTCATAATGGTAGTGGAAAGAGTACATTAGCCCGATTAATTGATGGATTGCTTAGTCCTACTGCAGGATCGATTGAAGTTGACGGAATACAAGTTAACGAAAGTTCTTTAGGCAAGATTCACCAGCATATTGGATTCGTTTTTCAAAACCCTGAAAATCAGTTTGTAGGAGCAACCGTTGCTGACGATGTTGCATTCGGACTTGAAAACCGACAAGTAGATCGAAATAAAATGGAGGAAAAGATTGATAAAGCCTTAAAGATGGTAGGAATGAGTGATTATAAAAACACAGCTCCTATTAATCTCTCAGGAGGACAAAAGCAACGGGTAGCACTTGCAGGAATCCTTGCATTAATGCCTAAGATAATAATCCTTGATGAGGCCACTAGTATGCTTGATCCTTTAGCACGACAAGAAATTTTAGCTTTATTACAAAAATTAAAAAAAGAATATAATCTTTCAATTATTTCAATTACACATGATCTTAAAGAAATTGAATTAGCAGACAAAATAGTTGTATTAAATGATTCGCAAGTTGTAAAACAAGGTGCTCCATCGGAAATCCTTAAAGATAAAGAATTATTACTTGAAATTGGAGTAGGAATTCCCGCAAGCCAGCGACTGCAGAAATTATTGGTTGAACGAGGAATTGATGTTCCAAATAGATATTTAAATTTAGAGGAGCTAAAAAATTGGCTAAAGCAGCAATTACAGTAAAAAAACTCCACTATACATATCCTAATTCTACTAATGAAGCCTTACATAATGTCTCATTAACAATTAAAGAGCAAGAATTTGTTGCTATTATTGGACAAACCGGAAGTGGAAAGTCGACATTGGTTTCATTAATTGATGGATTAATAAAGCCCAGTAGTGGGGAACTTAATGTAGCAGGTTTAGAAATTAATGCAACGACAAAAACTGAATATTTAAGTAAAATCCACCATCAAGTCGGTTTTGTATTCCAATTTCCTGAACAGCAACTATTTGCAGAAACAGTTGCGGAGGATATTGCTTTTGGGCCTCATAATTTAGGGTGGCCTGCAAAAAAAATTGAAAAAGCAGTTGATGAAGCATTAAAAATGGTGGATTTGCCCTTAGAATTAAAGTCACACTCCCCTTTTGCACTTTCTGGAGGACAAATGAGGCGAGTAGCAATTGCTGGCGTTTTAGCAATGGATCCCCAAATTTTAATTCTTGATGAACCAACAGCAGGACTGGATACTCAAGCAACTAATGATTTACTTAAACTTATTAAAGATCTTAACGAGAAGGGAACAACGATTATAATGGTTACTCACCAAATGGAGCAGGTGGCCTATTATGCTAACCACGTAATTGCAATGAGCAATGGGCAGGTTGTTGCGGATACTACTCCTCAGCAATTATTTAGGGATGCTCAACGATTAAAAAAACTATCATTGACTTTGCCTGTTTCCGTCGAGGTTGCGCAATTCCTTAGTAAAGATGGGATAACCTTAAAAAATACAGAACCGCTTACGCTTGATGTGTTAGCAGATGAAATAGCAGAAGCGATGAGGAGAAAAAGAAAATGAATAGTAAAATCGTATTTGGTAGTTATGTACCAGTAAAATCGATCCTCCATCGTCTTGATCCACGAATAAAACTAATCATGTGTATTATTTACGTTATTTTAATTTTCTTCGTGAATAATTTTTTAGCTGCTATATGGCTTTTATTAGCGCTCCTTGCGGCAATTAAGTTAAGTAATGTTGGTTTAAGACAATATTGGCAAGGGATTAAGCCGTTATTTTTAATTATTTTGATAACAGTAGCGTTTCAAATTTTATTTAGTAGTGGCGGAAAGACGTATTGGCATTGGGGAATTATGGCAATAACCCGTGACGGCCTTATTAATTCATTAATTATTTTTTATCGGTTTATTGTGATTATTACTGCCTCAACTGTCTTAACTGCCACTACGCAAACTTTTCAAATTGCAGATGCCTTGGCATGGTTAATGAAACCATTACAAGTGATTAAAGTTCCTGTCAACCAGATTACGTTAATGCTTTCCATTGCATTACGCTTTGTTCCAACTATTATGGATGAAACTAATAAAATTATGAAAGCTCAGCGGGCCCGCGGGATTAATTTTAACGCTGGAAATCTTTTGACACGGATTAAACATTTAGTTCCGATTCTTATCCCATTGTTTGTCAACTCGTTTAAGCGCGCTGAAGAATTAGCAACGGCAATGGAAGCACGAGGGTATGATCCTAATGCACCACGGACTCATTATCGTCAATTGGTTTGGCATAAAAATGATGCTTGGGCTGGCTTGGCGCTATTGATTGTGACAGTTGGTCTAGTTTGTATTCGAATATTTTTCTAAATTAATAAGGAAGTAAACAATGTATCGTTATAAAATAACCTTTGCTTATGATGGAACCAATTTTTCCGGTTTTCAAATTCAACCAAATAAGCGGACAGTAGAACAAACATTAAAGAATGCAGTAAATAAAATTGCTAAGCACCCAAATCCTGCTATTCCTGTTATCGGCTCAGGAAGAACAGACGCAGGGGTGCATGCTCTTAATCAGGTTGCGCACTTTGATATTCCCTATCATTTAAGTAATGAATCTATGAGAAAAGCCCTCAATAGTATTTTGCCACTGGATATTTTAATTAAGAAGGCCGAATTAGTGGATAATGATTTCCATGCGCGATACAGTGCTCATCGTAAGACTTATCGTTACCGGGTTGATCAGGGGGAATTTGTGAACCCATTTAAACGCAACTATACTTCTCATTTTAAATATCCTCTTAACTTAGAAAAGATGAGAAAAGCAGCTAATGATTTAGTTGGAACTCATGACTTTACAAGTTTTGTTGCGTCGGGGAGCCAAGCAAAAAGCAATGTTCGGACGATTGAGAGTATCACGATTAAACGAGATGAATTAAGAAATGAAGTCGTCTTTGATTTTACTGGTAATGGTTTTCTCTATAACCAAGTTCGAATAATGGTGGCTTTTCTTTTAGAAATCGGGAGCAATCAGCGGCCAGTAGATGACGTGTCTCGAGTCCTTGAGGCAAAGGATCGGACATTGGCACGGATGACGGCTCCAGCAAGTGGTTTATATTTAGTTAATGTAGATTATGGAACAAATGATGAAAAGGATTGACGAAAGTACTAGAAGAAGGTATACTAGCCATTGGTATTTCTTTTCCATCTAATAACTCGGTACACTATTATATGTAAAAGAAAAACAAAATTGGAGGACTTAATCGTGAGAACGACATACATCGCAAAACCTGGTGAAGTTGAACGCAAATGGTACGTTGTCGATGCTAAGAATGTCCCAATGGGTCGTTTAGCATCTGCAGTAGCATCAATTTTGCGCGGTAAGAACAAACCAACATTTACTCCACACGTTGATACTGGTGATTACGTTATCGTTATCAACGCTGCGCAAGTTAAGTTAACTGGTAAGAAAGCATCTCAAAAGATGTACTACCGTCACTCAAACTACCCTGGTGGTTTGAAGCAACGGACTGCTGGTGACTTCCTTGCAAAGGAACCAGAGAAGTTATTGGAAACTGCTATCAAGGGTATGCTTCCACACAACTCTCTTGGTCACAAGCAAGGTTTGAAGTTACATGTTTATGCTGGTGAAGACCACAAACATGCTGCACAAAACCCAGAAGTTTTAGACATTACTAACTTAATCTAAGGAGGGAATGGAATTGGCTCAACAAGTACAATACAGTGGTACTGGTCGGCGTAAGGATGCAACCGCACGTGTTCGCTTAGTACCAGGTTCAGGTAAGATTACGATGAACGGCAAGGCAATTGAAGACTACATTCCATTTGCCAACTTACGTGCTATCGTTAACCAACCATTTGCTGTTACTAAAACAGAAGGTCAATACGACGTTTTAGCTAACGTTAATGGTGGTGGATTCTCTGGTCAAGCAGGTGCAGTACGTCACGGTATCGCCCGTGCACTTCTCGCTGTTGATCCAGACTTCCGTGACGCTTTAAAGAAGGCTGGTCTCTTAACTCGTGACCCTCGTATGAAGGAACGTCGTAAGCCAGGTCTTAAGAAAGCTCGTAAGGCTGCTCAATTCAGTAAGCGTTAATATTTCGATTATCGCTTCCAGAGACATCAGTATTTTGCTGGTGTCTTTTTATATTTAAACGGAATTTAATATACGGTATAATACATGATAACTAATATAAAGGAGGAATTACTAATGACTAAAAAGGTAGCGTTAGTAACTGGAGCAAGCCAAGGAATTGGTAAAGCAATTGTAGAAAGATTGGTTAAGGATGGTTTTGCGGTTGCTCTCGTAGCATTAAACGAGGCAAAGCTCCAACAAGTTGTTGATGAACTGACTAATAATGGTGGGGAAGCATTACCACTTGTAGCCGATGTAGCAAATAGAGAAGAAGTGTTTGCAGCTGTTGAGAAGACAGTCGAACATTTTGGAGATCTTAATGTAATCGTTAATAATGCTGGATTAGGTCCTACTACCCCAATTGATTCAATTACACCTGAACAATTTGAAAAAGTATATGGTGTAAATGTTGCTGGGGTTTTATGGGGAATTCAAGCTGCCCACAAGGCATTTAAGGAGCTCGGTCATGGTGGTAAGATTATCAATGCTACATCTCAAGCTGGTGTTGTTGGTAATCCTAATCTTGCACTTTATTCCGGAACAAAATTTGCTATTCGAGGAATTACGCAGGTAGTAGCTCAAGATTTGGCAACTGAAGATATTACGGTAAATGCTTTTGCACCAGGAATTGTTAAGACTCCGATGATGTATGATATTGCGCATCAAGTTGGTCAAAATGCTGGTAAGAGTGATGAATGGGGAATGGAAACCTTTGCCAAGAACATTGCAATGAAGCGTCTTTCTGAACCAGAGGATGTTGCTAATGTGGTAAGTTTCTTAGCTGGTCCTGATTCAAATTACGTTACTGGACAAACAATTATTGTTGATGGTGGAATGCAATTCCATTAATACTTAAGGCTAGTAGCAGCAAGCGCAACTGGAAAAAATTTTTCAGTTGTGCTTTTTTAACTTCTTCTAAAAATATTACGATAAATTAACCCAAACGAGATGGATTTTGCTACAATTAATAACTAGTAGAAAAGAGGAGGCTAAGCTTGTGGCAAAACGGAAGCGGAGAAACAAAAACCGCCATACGGGTAGAAATTGGATTATTAGCATTCTTGCTGTTATTGTTATCTTTTTGGGTGTTTACGTTGGGCACCATTTTTACCGAATCTGGAATCAGCAACGAATTGAACAAGAGGCACGTGAAAAGGATCGCCGAGCGAAGCAATTATTTATTCAGCAAGTTGCTCCTGAAGCCCAGGCAATGCAAAATACCTATCATGTCTATGCATCAATTACGATTGCCCAAGCGATTCTTGAATCTCAATGGGGAACGAGTCAGTTAGCGTCACAATACCATAATTTATTTGGAATTAAGGGAACGGGAGCAAATTCACGAGTAATGACAACTAAAGAATATATTAATGGTAAGTGGATCGTTACTAAGGGACGATTCCGCGTTTATGATAGTTGGAGTGATTCTATTAAAGACCATACGCGCTTGATGTTAAATGGAACAGACACCAATCAGCAAAATTATGATCGAGTTGTCCATGCGACTAATTATCAAGAAGCAGCTCGGGGATTGCAAGAAGCAGGGTATGCGACTGATCCTGATTATGCACAAAAATTAATTTCGGTGATTAAGGCGTATAAATTATATAATTATGATAAGTAATGAGTAATGTAGAGGGGTACAAAAATGAAAGAGTTAGAAGAAAAGATTAAGGAATACGGGACTGTTTTACCGGGTAATGTTTTAAAAGTAGATGCTTTTTTAAACCATCAAGTTGATCCTCAATTAATGTTGCATATCGGTCAAGAATTTGCCAAGCTTTTCGCTAATGAAGGCATTACTAAGATTTGGACAGTCGAATCATCCGGAATTGCTCCAGCTGTAATGACTGGGTTGGAAATGAATCTCCCAGTTATTTTCGCTCGTAAGCATAAGAGTCTTACTCTTAACCAAAATATGTATACTGCTGATGTATATTCGTATACTAAGAAAACAACCAATCGGATTTCAATTTCTAAAAAGTATGTAGATGCTAATGATAAGATTTTAATGATTGATGATTTCTTGGCTAATGGTCAAGCAGTAGAGGGATTATTAGAAATTGCCGATCAAGCAGGGGTTCAAGTAGCGGGTGCAGGAATAGTTATTGAAAAGAGTTTTCAACCTGGAGCTGGTGAACTAAAAGAACGTGGAATTCGTGTCGAATCATTGGCACGAATTCAATCATTGAGTGATAATAAAGTTGAATTCGTAAAAGACTAATAAGGGAAGTGATAAAATGGGCAGAGATGCTATTTACCCAGGTAGTACTTTAGGAATTATTGGAATTAATCGCAATGGGGCAGCACTTATTGCAACAGCGAAGAAGGCAGGCTTTAACGTTGGTGTGTATGTGAATCGTTCTCAGCCATTAGTAACTAAAATGGCTGATTTTACCATTGTAGGGGCAATGAACGATCGGACAAAACTAACTCAGTTTGGTGAAGCATGTGATGCAATTATTTATCAAACCCCTAATGTCGATTCTCGCGTCATGCACTTTTTGAGTCAATATGCAGTGATTCCTCAGGGGATTAATGCTCTTGAGATTGTTCAAGACCGATTAATGGAACGTGCTTTCTTAGATCAGGTAAATATTAATATTGCTCCATATATGACGGTGGTTAGTTTAGATGATGTTTACCAATCAATCGATTCCATTGGCTATCCTGCGTTGTTAAAACCCATTCAACGAGGAATTGGGGAAAATTCAATGCTGATTGAGCGCCAATCTGATATTACTCGCGCCGCTGATTTTATTGATACGGGTACATATTTACTAGAATCGTGGATTGAACATACAAATGAATATACTATGACAGCGGCAACTGATGGAAAAGATACAGAGATTTTCCCACTTGCTCAGCTTCATTACAATGACAAGCGCCAATTGATTTCTGTTGCGACACCAGCAAATATTCACGATGATATGTTAAAAGAGATGCAACGGATTGTAAAAAGTGTTGCGGCATCTCTTGAATATCGGGGGGTATTTTCGGTTAACTTTTATGTTACTTCTACTGGTACTCTTTATGTAAAGAATATTGAACCAGGGTTAACGTCGATTGCTAATATTTATGATGTCACAGCAAATGTTGACCAGTATGAAGAACAATTAAGAAGCACTGTTGGAATGCCCCTACATGTTATTACACCATTACAAATTGGCTTATTGATGGTCGTTCGCAATTATCAATCACGAGCAATTCAACGGCAATGGTTGCTAAAGAATAACTGGCAATTTAGGTTCTTTAATGATGTTGGGGATGACGATCAGGCAATTCTAGGCTTTGTCTGGGTAACTGGCGGCGATAACTTGGCAGCCTTAAAGAATCAGGTTGACGATACTGAAGTTTGGAACGAATAAGCTTGATCACGAAATTATAAATTAAGCGTACAAGATTACGAGGGACTGGGGATGAAATCGCAGTCTCTTTATTTTTCCTAACATACGTTCGATTTTAGCACCAAATGAGATCCTAATTTGGTATAATATTAGCCGATGAAAATTTAGAGAGGATGGAACAGCGTGAATAACGGGCAAGCATTATTAGAAGGAATGAATGATAAGCAATCCGAAGCAGTATTAACTACAGAGGGACCATTATTAGTAATGGCCGGTGCTGGATCAGGAAAGACACGGGTTCTTACACACCGGGTTGCTTACTTAATTGAAGAAAATGGTGTATTACCATGGAATATTTTAGCGATTACTTTTACCAACAAGGCTGCGCGCGAAATGAAAGAGCGGGTCGGTAAATTACTTGGTGAAAGTGCTAATGAGATTTGGGTATCGACTTTTCACGCATTATGTGTTCGAATCCTCCGTCGTGATATTGAAAAAATTGGCTATAATCGCGCCTTTACGATTGCTGATACAAGTGAGCAACGGACGTTAATGAAGCGGATTTGTGCAGAATTAAATATTGATACTAAAAAATTTGATCCCCGCAGTATTTTAAGTGCGATTTCTAATGCTAAAAATGCTTTGTTGACGCCAGATGACTATAGCAAAGAAGCTAATAGTATGTTTGAAAACATGGTCGCGCGAGCATATAAGCTTTACCAACAAGAGCTAGAAACTAATCAAGCATTAGATTTTGATGATCTGATTATGAAGACCATTGAGTTATTGGAAAGTGATCAAGAGACGCTTGAATTTTATCAAGATAAGTTCCACTACATCCATGTTGACGAATACCAGGATACGAATGATGCCCAATACCGGTTAGTTAATCTATTAGCGCAAAAGTACCAAAATTTGTGTGTGGTAGGGGATGCAGATCAGAGTATTTATGGTTGGCGTGGAGCTAATATGAACAATATTTTGAATTTTGAACATGATTATCCCCAAGCTAAGACGGTAATGCTTGAGCAAAACTATCGATCAACGCAAACAATTTTAAATGCGGCAAATGAAGTTATTGCTAATAACCTTTATCGAAAAAAGAAGAATCTGTGGACAGAAAATGGTCAAGGGGACAAAATTTCGTATTACCGCGCGCAAAATGAACATGATGAAGCGCAGTTTATTGTTTCGAAGATTAAAGAAGAACAAGAAAAGCATGGCTATCACTTTAATGACTTTGCAATTCTTTATCGGACTAATGCACAATCACGGATGGTTGAAGAAACTTTCTTGAAGAGTAGTATTCCCTATACGATGGTTGGTGGCCATAAATTCTATGACCGGCGTGAAATTCGTGATATTTTAGCATATTTGACCTTAATCGTTAATCCTGCCGATTCAATGAGCTTTGAACGAGTTGTTAATACGCCCAAACGAGGAATTGGTTTAACTAGTGTGGAACATCTTCGCAATTTCGCTAATGAAAATGGCTGGACATTATTAAAGGCAGCTCAAAATGTTGATACTGCTAGTGAAATTACTGCACGAACACGAAATAAAATTGATGAATTTGGTCAATTAATGGCTAACTTGACTAAACAAGCAGAATATCTCACATTAACTGATTTAACTGAACAGATTTTAGAGTTAAGTGGCTACAACAAAATGCTAAGTGATGATCGAAGCCTTGAAGCACAAGCTCGTCGTGAAAACCTTGATGAATTTAAGTCGGTTACACAAGAATATGATGAGCAGCATAAAGACGATGATGATCCTAACTTGCAAAAAATTATTAACTTTTTAGCTGATTTGGCCCTTGTCTCAGATCAAGATGATGTTGATGAACAAGCACCAGCTGTAACTTTAATGACATTACATGCAGCTAAGGGACTTGAATTTCCAGTTGTTTTCCTTGTGGGAATGGAAGAAGGTATTTTCCCATTATCGCGAGCTTTAATGGAAGATGATGAATTGGAAGAAGAACGTCGCTTAGCCTATGTTGGAATTACACGGGCAAAGAAAAAGCTTTATCTTACTAATGCCTTTTCACGTTTACTTTATGGTCGTATCCAGCGTAACCAACCATCACGATTTGTAGAAGAAATTGATTCTGAGTTGTTACAGTTTGAAAATAGCCCATCAGGTAATAGCATTAAAGATAGTAAACTGCCATTTGATCGTGCTGCCGCAACCGCTACTACCTACCGTGATCAGCAAAAGCGAACATATCGCAGTGCTGGCAAGCGGGTTAAACCAATTACTAACACCGGAACTGGGGCCGATAAGGTTGGCTGGAAAACTGGCGATAAGGTTGAACACAAAAAGTGGGGCCAAGGAACAGTGGTCAAAGTTAACGGTAGTGGTAATGATATGGAATTAGATATTGCCTTTCCAAGTCAGGGTGTAAAGCGGTTATTGGCAAGTTTTGCCCCAATTACGAAAGTACAAAAATAACGAAATGAGGCGGATGAGATGAGTCAAAAACAGACGCCAGTAAAAGAATTAACCCTTCAAGAAGCTCAAGATGAGATTAAGCCATTACGAGCAAAATTGACTGAGTGGGGAAAAGAATATTATGAACAAGATAATCCAACCGTAGAGGATCATGTATATGACCGTGCTTATCAGCGATTAGTACAGCTGGAAGAACAATTTCCACAATTAGTCTCTGCTGATTCGCCAACTCAACGAGTAGGAGGAGCAACAGAAAGCCAATTAACAAAAGTTCGGCACGAAATTCCGATGTTATCGATGGGGGATGTCTTTTCGATTGAAGAATTGATGGACTTTAACCAACGACAACAGGAAAATCGGGATGTTGAAGTTGAACCCGAATATAATCTCGAACTAAAAATCGATGGTCTTTCTCTTTCACTTGTTTACGAGAATGGAAAGTTAGTTCAAGGTTCTACGCGTGGCAATGGAACGATTGGTGAAGATGTTACTGCTAATGTCCGAACTATCAAGTCAGTTCCCGCAGAATTGCCAGAACCATTATCGATCGAGGTTCGGGGCGAATGTTATATGCCAAAAGCGGCTTTTGCAAAGTTAAATGCTAAACGCGAAGCAGAAGGATTGCCGGTTTTTGCTAATCCCCGGAATGCAGCAGCCGGAAGTTTGCGGCAATTAGATCCGAAAGTAACGGCGCAACGTGAACTAGATACATTTATATATTATGTTCCTGAATATCAAAAGTTGGGGGTGAAGACCCAAGCGGAAGCACTTGATCGTATGCGAGAATTAGGGTTTAATGTTAATCCTAATAATCGAGTTGTTCATAACCGTGAAGAGATTGAGAAGTATATTGAAGAATATACAGCTCAACGAGACAAGCTCACTTACGGGATCGATGGAATTGTTGAAAAAGTAAACGACCTTGATACGGAAGTTGCCCTTGGGAATACAGTTAAGGTGCCACGCTGGGAAATTGCTTATAAATTCCCTCCCGAAGAGCAAGCAACGATTGTCCGTGATATTGTCTGGACTGTCGGTCGGACCGGCAATGTAACGCCAACAGCAGTTATGGACCCAGTTCAATTGGCGGGTACAACAGTTAGTCGAGCTTCTTTGCATAATCCTGATTACTTGCGTGAAAAAGATATTCGGATTGGTGATACTGTTTACCTGCATAAAGCGGGTGACATTATTCCTGAAATTTCAAAAGTAGATCCAACTAAACGTTCTGCAGATTCAGTTGAATATGAGATTCCAACGAAGTGTCCGGTCTGTGGCTCAGAATTAGTTCATCTTGATGGTGAAGTTGCGTTACGCTGTATTAATCCAATGTGTCCAGCGCAAATTAAAGAAGGCTTAGCACATTTCGCTTCCCGGAATGCCATGAATATTGATGGACTTGGTCCTAGAATCATTGAACAGCTATGGGATAAAGAATTGATTCATGATGTTGCCGGTTTATATCGACTTAATCATGACCAATTATTAACTTTAGATAAATTTGGCGAGAAATCGACCTCTAACCTATTGACATCGATCGATAATAGTCGTAATAATTCTGTCGAGCGCTTATTATTTGGTCTTGGAATTCGTCATGTAGGTGCAAAGGCTGCTCGAATTATTATGGAACATTTCGGTGACCTTGATAGCTTAATGAAGGCCGATGCCGATGAAATTTCTGCGATTAGTGGAATTGGTCCAACAATTGGCGAAAGTATCGTAACTTATTTTGCTAATCAACAGGTTATTAAATTAATTGACGAATTACGAGAAGTTAGGGTAAACTTTGCTTATCTTGGCTCACGGTCAAATGCTAATCCTGATAGCGAATGGAATGGTCGGCGAGTAGTACTGACTGGTAAGCTAACTGAAATGACTCGTGGGGAAGCAAAATCATGGCTTGAAAACCACGGGGCTAAGGTAACCGGAAGTGTCTCAAAGAAAACAGATATTGTCATTGCTGGGGCTGATGCTGGTAGTAAGCTAACAAAAGCTCAAGACTTGGGTATTGATGTATGGAATGAACAGCAATTCAGCCAAGCAATGAAGGAGGAACAGTAAATCGTGAAGCGAAAGGCAAAAAAAATAGCCGTTAGTGCTGCCGTTTTGATGTGTACTGTCTTGCTTGCATCATGTGGTTTTGGAGGAAAGTCGTCATCGAAAAACTATTCAACGACTGGTTCAAGTAATGGTACTTATCAAGGTGTGATTAAAAATGGTCGTTACCGAACAAGTAAAGCTCGGGGTATAAATGTCTCACAAAATGATAACCAATATAACCTTAAAAGCTTTGAAAGTGGTTTGACTCAGGTTTCAAAACGGGTCTTTTCAACAAAAAGCTATATTTTCCAAGAAGGTCAATACCTTAGTAGTGGGACAATTGAAAACTGGCTTGGTCGAAAAACAAAGAGTAATCCTGAAGGGCTAAACCCTGCTCAAGGAAAGAAGAGTAATCCTAACCCAGTCTATATTCAACAAATTGAAGAACAAGATTATATGCAAGAAAGTGGTAATTCCATGAAATTGCGGGGGATTACGATTGGGATTGGAATAAATTCCGAATATAACTACCAAACTAAGACAGGAGGACCAACTTTAACTAAGAAGATTAGTGATAGTGAGATTCGTCGTCAAGGTGAAATCGCGGCACAAAAGGTTCTTCAACGAGTACGGAAAAAGTCAGGCGTTGGAAATGTTCCAATCGTGATTGCACTATACAAACAAGCACCAGATGATAGTTTAGTTGGTGGTACATTCTTTGCTTATAGCAAGAATAGTGGTAATACGATTAGTAGCTGGCGGAAGTTAAATTACAAGAATGTAGTCCTTCCAAAGGCTAGTGCATCAACAACCAATAGTTCTGATCAAACTGATGACGATAGTTTCTCAAACTTTAAGAGTCAGATTCAAAGTTTCTTCCCTAACTTGAGCGGAGTTACAGCACAAGCACAATATGAAAATGGAACTTTGTCAGGGATGCACATTACCGTTACTACTCAGTTCTATAGTCAAAGTGAAATTACTAGTTTTACCCAATATATCACCCGGGCAGCGAAGAAATATCTGCCTAATGGGATTCCGATTGATATTAAGATTCAATCTGATTCAGAAATTCAAGCGGTTGTTTATCGGAATGCTGGTTCTGATAACTTCCAGTCGCATATTTTTGATTCTTATTAAAGGTGAAAAAGGAGAATATCGATTCGTTACTAGGAAATGCGAACCGATAACTCCTTTTTTATTTCTACATGGATGAAATAGGAGCCTATTCTGTGCTAAAATTGTTAAATGTATATGTAGATTTTAAATTACTGGAAAAGAGGTAGAGAGAATGGCCAGTAAAATCACTGAGCAACAAGTAGAACACGTTGCTGAACTTGCTAAGCTTGAGTTCCCTAAGGATGAACTTGGTAAGTTTACCACTCAACTAGGAAACATTATTGATATGTTTGAAGACCTCGAAGCGGTTGATACCGATGGCGTTGAACCAATGACATCAGCAACCGATCGGGTAAATGTAATGCGTGAAGATAAGGCAATTAAGAGTTCTAAAGAAGAACAAGAAGCCTTGCTTAACAATGCTCCTGAAACTGATGGTGGCTACATCAAGGTTCCAGCAATTCTTGACGAAAGTGAGGACGGCGAATAATGGATTTTTACCAAACAAGCTTGAGTCAATTGCACGATGACTTGGTAAATAAGAAAATCAGTGCAACTGAATTAACAAAGGAAACTTTTGACCACATTAAGGGTAATGAAGATCAAGTTAAAGCTTTCATCAGCTTAAATGAAGATCAAGCACTGAAGCGGGCAGCTGAGATTGATGCAAAGGGCATTAGTGCTGATCAATTAACTGCAGGGGTTCCGCTTGCAGTTAAGGATAATATCTTAACTAAAGGCCTCACAACGACGGCTGCTTCTAAGATGCTTGAAAACTTTAACCCTGTATATGACGCGACAGTGGTTGAAAAGTTAAATGCCGCTGATTACATCAACGTTGGTAAGACTAACCTTGATGAATTTGCTATGGGGTCATCTACTGAAAATTCAGCATTCTTTATGACTCATAACCCATGGGATCTTACACGGGTTCCTGGTGGTTCTTCCGGTGGTTCTGCTGCTGCTGTTGCGGCCGGGGATGTTTTAGGTGCACTTGGTACTGATACTGGTGGTTCTATTCGGATGCCTGCTTCCTTTAACGGTGTCGTTGGGATGAAGCCTACATACGGTCGTGTATCACGGTGGGGGATCATTGCTTTTGGTTCAAGTTTTGACCAAGTCGGCTGGTTGACTCAAAATGTTAAGGATAATGCCTTGTTGACCGCCCTCATCAGTGGAAATGATGAACGGGATATGACATCCTCACTTAAAGAAGTTCCAGACTGGGCAGCCCAATTAAACGAAAATACGAATGTTAAAGGCTTACGGATTGCTGTGCCAAAGGAATACTTTGATGGCTTAGACGAAGATGTTCAAGAAGTAATTAAGGCTGCTTTGGACCACTTAGAATCCCTCGGCGCAATTGTTGATGAAGTAAGTTTGCCACATACCAAGTATGGGGTTCCTGCTTACTACATTTTAGCCTCATCTGAAGCATCTTCTAACCTCCAACGTTACGATGGTATTCGTTATGGCTTCCGAGCTGCTGATGTTAAGAACCTGGAAGACGTTTATGTTCGTTCTCGTTCGGAAGGTTTTGGTGAAGAAGTTAAGCGACGGATTATGTTAGGGACCTTCTCTCTCTCTGCTGGTTTCTATGATGCTTACTTTAATAAGGCCGCTAAAGTTCGCCGTCTTATCGCCCAAGATTTTGAAGACGTATTTAAGGATCATGATGTAATCGTTGGTGCTACTGGTGCTTCAACGGCATTTAAGATTGGTGCAGAAATTGATGATCCACAAACCATGTACATGAACGATGTATTAACTGTTCCCGTTAATATGGCCGGCCTTCCTGCAATGTCTATTCCTGCTGGTTTCTCTGCTAAAAATGGCATGCCAGTTGGTCTGCAAATCATCGGAAAAGCATTTGACGAACAAACAGTTTATAACACTGGATATGTCTTTGAACAGACAACTGATTTCCACAAGAAGACACCAAAGTTAGGAGGTCAAAACTAAGATGAACTTTCAAACAACAATCGGTCTAGAAGTCCACGTTGAATTAAAGACTAATTCAAAGATTTACAGTCCATCCCCCGTTGAATACGGTGACCAGCCTAACGCAAACACCAATGTCATTGACTGGGGGTACCCTGGTGTATTGCCAAGCTTAAACAAGGGTGTCGTTCGTGACGGAATCATGGCTGGACTTGCTCTTCATGCTCAAATTGCCCACCACATGCACTTTGATCGGAAGAACTACTTCTATCCTGATAACCCGAAAGCCTACCAGATTACTCAATCAGATACTCCAATTGCTCATGACGGTTGGATTGAAATTGAAGTAAATGGTAAAAAGAAAAAGATCGGTATTAAAGAAATGCACATTGAAGAAGATGCTGGTAAGAACACTCACACCAGCAAGTATTCATACGTTGACTTGAACCGGCAAGGAACACCGCTAATTGAAATTGTTTCTAAGCCAGATATTGCCTCGCCTGAAGAAGCAGTGGCTTACTTGGAAGCATTGCGTCAACGGATTCAATTTACGGGGATCTCTGACGTGAAGATGGAAGAAGGGTCCATGCGGGTTGATACCAACATCTCAATTCGGCCAATCGGTTCTGATAAGTTTGGGACCAAGACAGAAATGAAGAACATCAACTCCTTTAACTATGTTCGGAAGGCCCTCGCATTTGAAGAAAAACGGCATCAAAAAGTATTGATGGCTGGTGGACACATTGGTCAGGAAACACGTCGTTATGATGAAGCGACTGGTGAGACTATTCTGATGCGGACAAAGGAAGGTTCTGATGATTACCGTTACTTCCCAGAACCAGACTTGCCACCAGTAAACGTTAGCGATGAATGGATTAGCGAAATTGAAAGCGAAATGCCAGAAATGCCTGGTGAGCGTCGTGAGCACTATGTTAAGGACCTTGGCTTAACTGATTACGATGCGATGGTTCTTACCCAGACTAAGGAAATGTCTGATTTCTTTGAAAAAGCTGTTAAGGACGGTGGCGATCCTAAGCGGGTAGCCAACTACTTGATGAACGATGTGAACTCATACTTGAACGATAAGCAAGTTGACTTACAAGACACCAAGCTTACTCCAGCTAACCTTGCCGGCATGGTGAAGTTGATTGAAGATGGGACTATTTCTTCTAAGATGGCTAAGAAGGTCTTCAAGGGAATCTTAGATGGTGAAGAACCAAATGCTTACGCAAAGGAGCACGGTCTTGTTCAATTATCAGATCCTGCGCAACTACAGCCAATCGTTGATGAAGTCCTTGACAACAACGAACAATCAATTGAAGACTTTAAGAATGGTAAAGACCGAGCTGTCGGCTACTTAATGGGTCAAATCATGAAGCAAACGCGTGGTAAGGCTAACCCACAAGTTGTTACTCAATTATTGATGAAGTCTTTGAAGGCTAAATAGAGTAGGGAGGGATGACCGTGCGAAAACGTGCTCGGATAATTTATAATCCTACCTCAGGCCGTGAAACATTGCGAAGTGATTTAGTTGATATTCTCGCAATTTATGAGAAAGCTGGATATGAAACTAGTGCTTTTGCGACTACTCCTGCGCCTAACTCGGCTAAGAACGAAGCCACTCGTGCTGCTGAAGACGGTTTTGATTTGATTGTAGCCGCTGGTGGAGACGGTACCCTGAATGAAGTGGTTAATGGAATTGCTGGGTTAGAACATCGGCCAACATTAGCGATTATTCCAGCAGGGACGACTAATGACTATGCACGGGCATTACGGATTCCTCGTGATGATCCGATCGCCGCGGCTAAGTTAATCTTAAAGAAGAATAAGAAATTTAAGATTGATATTGGTCGGGCTGGTGAAAACTACTTCATGAATATTGCTGCTGGTGGAACGATGACTGAATTAACCTATGAGGTCCCTTCGCAAATGAAGTCCCTCTTTGGTTACGCAGCATACTTCGCCAAGGGAGCAGAGTTAATGCCGCGGATTAAGCCAGTCGACATGCTAATCAAGTATGATAATCAGGAATACCGGGGCAGTGCTTCCATGTTTATGATTGCCTTGACTAATTCGGTCGGCGGTTTTGAACAGATTGTGCCGGATGCTTCACTTGATGATGGAAAGTTTACAATGATTATTGTTAAGAAGAGCAGCGTGATCGATATGCTTAGTTTAATGGCAAAGGCGCTTCAAGGAAAGCACCTTGATGATCCGCGCATTATTTATGCTAAGGCAACCGATATTGAAGTTATTCCGCTAAACAAGGATGATCGCTTGATGGTTAACCTTGACGGGGAATACGGTGGCGATGCGCCAATGAAATTCCATAACCTTAAACAGCACCTAGAAGTAATTGCTAACTTGGATGAGATTCCAGAAGATGCGATTACAACTTCAGCTGATTTTAAGCGGGTCGAAGAAGACTTTATGAATGGCATTGACGATTATAAAGATCGCGAAAAGAAATAGAATAAATAAACGGTCAGCTTCACAAAGAGGAAGTTGGCCGTTTGTTTTGTTATAATAGGAGAAGTTTGTAACGTTGAAATTAATGGAGGAATAACTTTGAAATTAAACATTCCAGTACATAAAAATGAAGAATATCCAGCGAAGGTAGTGGATTTATCTTACGAGGGCAATGGGGTCGTTAAGATTGATGATTTTCCCGTCTTTGTTCCTAATGCCCTTCCTGGTGAAGAGATTACGGTAAAGATCACCAAGGTAACCAGCCACTTTGCTTGGGGACGGGTAATGGACTGGCAGACGAAGAGTCCAGACCGCGTTGATGTTAAGGATAAAAAATACATTCAAACGGGAATCGCGCCGCTTGGTCATTTGAAATATGATGCCCAGTTGAAATTCAAGCAACACCAAATTCAAGAATTATTGGCCAAAGCACACTTAGATGAGATTGAAGTTTTGCCAACGATGGGGATGGAAAAGCCTTATCATTACCGCAACAAGGCCCAAGTACCAGTCAAAATGGTCCACGGTCAATTAGAAACCGGTTTTTATAAGCGGGGGAGCCACAATTTAGTATCAATTGAAGATTTCTATATCCAGGATCCAGAAATTGATAAAGCCATTGCGGTTGTTCGTGACTTATTACGGCAATACCACATTACGCCATATGATGAACAAACTGGTAAGGGCGTGATTCGCACAGTAATGGTTCGGCGAGGATATTACAGCCATGAAATGATGGTAGTCTTAGTCACGAATACGAAGCGGTTACCAATGGAAAAGCAAATCGTCGACGGGATCGTTGCCAGAGTGCCAGAAGTAAAAAGTATTGTGCAAAACATCAATGATAAGCGAACGAACCGCTTGCTTGGTGATAAGAATAAAACGTTATGGGGTGCTGATGAAATTCATGATCAGCTCCTTGGGATTGATTTTGCAATCTCACCACTGTCCTTCTACCAGGTTAATCCGCAACAGACTGAACGCCTTTACCAAACGGCCATTGATAATGCTGGCTTGGACGGCAATCAAACGGTCATCGATGCCTATTGTGGAATTGGCACGATCTCCCTGGCAGTAGCTAAGCACGCTAAGCAAGTTTATGGAGTAGAAATTGTTCCCGCCGCCATTGAAGACGCCAAACATAATGCTAAACGGAATGGTATTAAGAATGCCAAATTTGTTGTTGGTAAGGCGGAAGATCAATTTGCTAAGTGGCAAGCAGAAGGGCTCAAACCAGATGTTATTATCGTTGATCCACCACGGAAGGGGCTTGCTGAAAGTCTGATCGAAGCTACTGGTAAGATGGCACCAAAGAAAGTGATTTATGTTTCCTGTAATCCTGCTACCTTAGTTCGCGATATCAAGCGTTTTGCTGACCAAGGCTACCATGTAACAAAGCCAATCCAGCCAGTAGACCAGTTCCCACAGACGACGCATGTTGAATCTGTTACTGTCCTGGAACGTACAGAAAAATAGCCGATAAACGCCGGCATGACGGCATCTATAGCTGATTGAAAGTGTACAAATTCTGATTTTGAAGATTGGGATTAGTACACTTTTCTATTTGGAGCTGGCAGGTCGAGTGTTCAATGTCCTATTTCGATAGTGGTGTGTACGAATGTCCATTTTGGCAGGTCGTGTTGATTAGGGTAGTGAAAAGAGTTGGAA
Source organism: Limosilactobacillus sp. DJ3M12 (assembly GCF_947381695.1). Lineage (NCBI taxonomy): Bacteria > Bacillati > Bacillota > Bacilli > Lactobacillales > Lactobacillaceae > Limosilactobacillus > Limosilactobacillus sp. DJ3M12. The sequence continues at coordinate 53,312 of NZ_CANCWY010000012.1, forward strand.
CAGTTGATATGAGCGGAATTATGACAGATGAAGAAATGGTGGATTTTAGGTGAAACGATTGAGTTGATTAGTATAATACTACTCATTAAATATTAAATATTAGATTCAAAAATTATAAATTATCTGGACAGTAGTATACTCGAAATAGAATTTATGATGATTTTGAGGAAAAATTATGGAACTTGAAAAATATAAACTGTTAAAAAATAAAAGGATTGTAGAAATTTTAGATGGTGATGAAACATTTGGGGATTTTGAATCCCCTAATACTGACTCATATTTTGGACTTTCTAATTTGAAAATATCTATGCCAAGATTAAGTGGTCCTGAAATTTGTGATATAGCAAAAATGTTTGGCTCAACATTAGAATATGCGGGAATGAAGTCTAGGTGGCAATATATGTTTGATTTAATTGATTATGGCATTAAGTCGGGACGGATTGATAGTATACTTGCTTATCTGTTTGATGAGTCAAATTTTGTACGAGAAGCAAATGGATTAGATAAAGATGAGTTCGAAAGATACCGTAGTAAGTCAATTGAAAGTGCGCTGAATAGAATTAATACAATACTTCATTTTGGTGGAAATAAATTAATCATTAATGAAAAAAGGGTTCTTCTTGTTTCGATTAGTCCATCTACACCTGAAATTTCAGTTAATAATGTAAAAACCATTGATCGTGATTATATAAAATTGCTATCTGATAGGGCTATAGCAAATGTTGATAGTGGCAACTATGATAGTGCCTTGACTCAAGCGAGAACTATTTTGGAAGAAACGTTTGACTATGTGCTTGAAAAGCAAAATATTGAACCAAGTGATAAAGGCAATATAAATAAATTATATAAACAGGTTAAAGATGAATATAAAATGCATGAGAACAAAAATGCAGATAAAAGGATAAACCGCCTATTATCTGGATTGGAGAATATTGTTTCGGCAGTATCGGAAATGCGTAATAAAAATAGTGATTCTCATGGTGTTGGTGATAGAAGACTGACTATTGATAAGCATCATGCAAGATTAGCTGTAAATTCAGCAACAACAATGGCGGATTTTATTTTATCGGTAGAAAAGAAAGCAAATGGTGAGGATGGCTACTAATTTGAACAATATGAAAAATATTAATATAGAAAGATGTAAAATTTATTTTCTTGCATTAGGATTTAGCTTAATAGAATATTCTATCCCAAAATGTCAATTTAAGTTAGAAAGAAAATAGTTGCTCATCAGTGACGTAAGACATGAATACTTCATATGGAGTTCGAT
>NZ_CANCWY010000013.1:0-54075 GCF_947381695.1 Limosilactobacillus sp. DJ3M12
AGAATATTAGCTTTCGTACCATGTCATCGTTAGCTTTACTGAGACCAACTTCGAGTAGTATTGGACTTCAACTTGTCTAGCAGCCTTATCCAGTTAATTTCAGCCTTATAGCTACTTCTTGTTCATCGATGCAGTACTTTGCCTTAGACTTCCTTCAGATTCCACCTCACGGTGGACACCCTTGTCCTCAGCTCATGGTTCCGACTACTACGGCCCATAGCGGACTTTCACCACCTAGCTAATACCCATGCCGGGCGCACTAGTAAAAGCGAGACCGGATAAATTTCCAGTCCCGCTTTTATTTTAACTATTTATATTTAAGGAGAGATTTAATTAGCGCTACACTTCTTTAACCGTTACCCCTTCATGAATTGCTTGGACAGCTAAAGCCCCAATAAGAAGGGAGATGCCACCAAGCAAAAGCATCATTGGTTGATTGTGACCAACAAGTGGGAAGAGGAAGAAGCTACATAACGATGCAACAATTTGCGGTACACAGATTCCAACGTTGAAGAGTCCGAGGTAGGCACCTTCGTTTTTACCGTTTAAAGATGAAGTGAGGAGGGTAAATGGAATCGTGTTGATACTGAAGTTACCAATTCCAAACATGATCATTGCAATGATTGAAGTAGTCTTAGTTGTGACAAAGGTCATCCAGACTAACCCTAAACCACCGACGATCATCCCAAATGTGTACCACTTCTTCCGTGAGCCAGCCTTGGCATGGGCATAAATTAATCCCCAAACAATACCAGCAATACTATAAACAGCAGTTAAAATCCCATACCAGTTACCGGCAGCTTGATAACCAGCAGAAGTAACATCAGACGTATGCCAAATATTACGAGCACAGGTTCCAGTCGTGTATGTCCAAACGTACATGATCGCAAACCAGCTAAACAATTGAACCAGGTTGATTTCCCAGAAAGCGCGCGGTGCCGTCTTGATTAATTTCCAAAGGCTGACTGACTTATTTTGTTCTTCGGGATCAATGTGGTGGTATTTTGCATATGTTTCCGGATCATATTCCTTAACATTAAAGGCCGTCCATAATCCAGTAAACAGGAGAACCGCCGCTGCACAAAGGTATGACCAGATAACGGTATTTGGCACTACCCCTCGTTTTGCAGTATTGGACATTCCGAACATCGTAAAGATAAATGGTAAGATCGTTGCTAAAATTCCCCCACCATTAGAAAAGACCTGTTGCCATGACCAAGCAAAGTTCTTCTGCTTGTTATTAACCATGTCACCAACAATCATCCGTGATGGCTGCATACAAATATTACTAAATAAATCCATCAAACATACCGCTGCCGCAGCATAAATCATCGCAGCCATTGAACCATAGCCGAAGCCAAGTGAACCGGAGAACGGTAGCATGATCAAAACTAATGCCGCAATTGGAGTCCCAAATAATAGGTAGGGCAACCGACGACCAAAGCGATTCCATGTCCGATCTGACATCTTTCCCATAATCGGTTGTACAATCATCCCCATCAATGGTGGAAAAATGAAGAAGAAACCTAGATTGTTAGGATTTGCCCCAATCGTTTGACAAATCCGACTCATCTGGGAACTCTGCAGTGAGAAAGCCATGTTTATTCCCAGAAAAGCAAATGTAATCGCAAATAGCTCTTTCTTTGGCAAATCTGGCATCCCTGTATCCAGATCAACCTGCTTCGTTTCAACTTTTTGTTTCGAATTCGAACGTGATTTATCCATGATTATTCATCCCCACTCTAGTATTGATAAACCTTAGCTTCGTATGGCCGGATAGTACCATTTTGATCATCCTCATAATTGCTAATTAGTAACTTCGCATCAGCTGGCACATTATAATGGCGGTTAACAGTCTCATCAGTATAGTTCAAGATTACCAACAAAGTAGTGTCATCATCTTGCCGAGTATATGCAAAGACCTGTTCATCATCTTCATTACCAGGAACTAATGCATACTTTCCATTAGTAATTACTGGCATCGTGTGTCGTAGTTCAATCAACTTTTGATAGTAATAGAAAATCGAATTCTTATCAGCTAATGCGTTTTTGACATTAATCTGCTTATAATTTGGATTAACCTTTTCCCATGGGGTATGGTCGGAAAATCCTGCATATTCGCTATCATCCCATTGCATTGGTGTCCGCGCATTATCACGTGAATGGATCGCAATGTACTTCATCATTGTCTTGCCATCAAGTAAATGTTGGTCATCAACAAGTTGGTGATAGGCATTAATCGATTCAAGGTCGACGTAATCTTCAAGCTTTGGGAAATAGGCGTTAGTCATGCCAATTTCTTCCCCTTCATAGATATATGGTGTTCCTTGCATCATGTGGGTCATAGTCGCTAACATCTTGGCAGATTTAACCCGGTAATCTTCCGTCTGATCATTACCAAAACGTGATACAACGCGTGGCTGATCATGGTTGTTCCAATAAAGTGAATTCCATGCCTTACCATACAATTTTTCTTGCCACTTCGTTAAGTTTGCCCGTAAGTCTTTAAGGGTCGTCTTGCGATCATCCCACTTGCCAAGGGCTGGATTAGGATTACTATCAAGGCCCATATGTTCAAATTGGAAAATCATATTTAATTCTTTATTATCAAGACTGGCATACTTCTCGGCATCTTCCGGTGTAGCGCCCGGTGTTTCACCAACTGTCACCATCTTATGCTTACTCATAACATTCTTATTCATTTCTTGTAAGAATTCATGAATGCGATGACCATTTGATACTAACGGTTCAACATTGGCGTATTTCTCGTCTTCGTTCTTGTTAGCATCAGGCAATCCATCCGGCTTAGAAATTAGGTTAATAACGTCCATCCGAAAACCATCGACACCCTTGGCAGCCCACCAGTTCATCATGTCATAAACAGAGTGCCGAACTTTCGGATTTTCCCAATTTAGATCTGGTTGTTCTGGAGCAAAAAGATGAAGGTAATATTGGCCGGATTCATCATCATATTTCCAAGCAGCGCCAGAGAAGTAGGAACCCCAATTATTTGGCTCTTCACCCTCCTTACCGTCACGCCAAATATAATAATCACGATATGGATTGTCTTTGCCCTTTCGTGATTCCTTAAACCAGTCATGTTGGTCAGAAGTATGGTTAACTACTAAGTCCATGACCAATTTCATTCCACGTTCATGAACGCAATCGATCAATTCTTGAAAATCATCCATGTTGCCAAGAGTCGGGTTAATTGCTTCATAGTTGCTGATATCATAACCATTATCAACTTGTGGTGACTTATAAATGGGGTTCAACCAAATGACATCGACGCCTAATTCCTTAATGTAATCGAGACGATCAATTATTCCACGAAGGTCACCGACACCATCATGATTGGTATCTTGAAAACTTTTTGGATAAATTTGATAAACAACCGATTTATTCCACCAATGATTATTTTCCATAAAATAAAACCTCTCTCCATAAAACTACTACACTTTTCCCTTTATCCATTAATGTAAGCGTTTACTTAACTTCAATTAAATATTAACACCTTTATTTTTAATTGCAAGCATTTTATGTAAACGATTACATTTTGGTAAAAATAAAATGCCAGGATAATCTCTCCTGACACTTTATTTTTTCTATTAGAATCTCCACAAATGACGCAACGAATGATTCGACCGGATTGTATTTTGAAAACGACTGTGCCGGCGTGGTGGTCGTCGTCCCGGCATTGGTAGGGGTGCTGCGCTTGTCTCCTCTTCACTAACTTTAATTTCAACAGCAGACTCAGACACTGCGGATTCTTCAGATGTAGTAAGCTCCTCTTTGTCATCTGAAGATTCAGCTTCTTCTATAACCTCTGCCGGTGCCGTTTGAGGAGTGACGTCAAAGGAGATTGATAATTCATCCCCGCCGACTGCTCCACTAACTGCAGGAGCTTCCGCCTGCTTTTCTTCGATTGGCGTTTCATCTTCTTCCGCTTGAGAACTAGGAAATTGTTCTTGACTATCAGAAGCAGATGGAATATCAGCTTCTTCTCGCACTTCTTCAACTGCTGTAGATTCAAGAGGTTCTTCCACATTGACAAAATGTTCGTCTTGCTTAAAATCTTCTGTTGTGTCCGCTGTCTCCTCCGCTAACTTCTCCTTAGAAATAGCATGACCCCTTGCGATCATTGAAGTTCCAGTAGCTGTTGCAGCAGTAGAATTACTCATATAAACATTTTGCTGGTCCATCCCAAATAAACGAGCCCGCAATCGTACTGTTCCATCAAGTTCACCATTATATTGGCCAATTACCCTAATAATATAGGAATCATTCGTGTGATCGGCGCCAAAATTCAATCGCATCTTGTTATCAGCAAAGGACATTATATAAGGTGTCTCGACAAGGTGATCGCCTTCCACTACCGGGAATCGATTAGTAATATCCCTTAGTCGCTGAAAGTTTACCCCATATGATTGAGGTAATTTTAATCCCCGTGAATTACGATAAATCTCAATCCGCATTGTTGACGGTTTGACGATGGCATTAGATAATTCTTCCACTAGATCACTCGTATTAAAGACAATATAGGCATGATTAAGGTCTTTTTGTGCTGGATTAACATAGATAATGTCCTCAAAAAGCTGCTGATCCTTATCAAAATGCATCATCCGGCTAGAAATCCCGAGAAACATGTCGTTAGCAAGATCTGGATAGTCGATATCAATCGTAAAGTCTTTTCGGTAATCATCAACACTTATAAAACATTCCAAGCCAAATTCGTTCTCTGGAGTCGTTAGAGGATCAACTGCTAATTCTCCCTCTAATTCACCAATTATTTGTCGATGCTCGGTTACGTAATTGGTAAAAGCATAGACAAGTTCGTGCTTATCCTGGTCATAAGCTCCCATTGCAATAACAGTCCCATTTTGATCACTAAAATCAGGAATTGGCTTTTCAGGATGACCATTAGGCGCAACCATCAAATTTGGCGATAGTTGAACAATAAATTGATCGGCCGGACGGACATTTTTAGCAACCGTAAAACTAACATGCCACTTGACAGTATCTTCCCGGGTCGGATCGAGGAAAAAGTCTGATTGGGTATTAATTTTGACATTATGTAAAATATGACCATCTTCATAAAATGACCCAAATGCAACTTGATCACGATTTAATTGCTTATGGTCTTGGCTTAAATTCTCTTCTACAGTATGGTATGCCGTTGCTGATTGTTGATTTTTATCAGGTACGCTCTGTGCGATCGCCATTAGTATTTCGCATAAGTCAGCCTTAAAAAAACCGGCACGCAAATTAAGAAGTCCATAGTAAAAATTCATTGCTTGATAATTATCCATCATTCCGCCCTCATTTTCCGTCTTTAGATTATCAAAGGATAACGACCAAAGGCTTCAAAAACATTTGATTATTTTCTGCTTTTCGTCTTCTGAATATATTATAACCAATTTTGACTAAATAGCTGATAGTTGTTGCCATTGCTTCCAAGTTTTTTCTTCTACCAATTCATCTAGATTGTCATAGGCACCAGTACTTAAGCTTTGCAGTTCATCTCGGTCTTGTAATAATTTGACGACGGTTTGAATAAACTGTCCCTGGTTATTTAAAGGAATGATCTCACCATTTTTACCTGAAATTACCATTTCACGTGGTCCATAAAGGTAATCATAGGAAACAACTGGTACCCCATGGTTTAAGGCCTCGCCCATCGCTAATGGCTGTGCATCGATTCGACTTGCATCAACAAATAATTGAGCTTGATCATATGCCTCATCTAATGATATCTGGTAACCAGCAAACTCAATTGACCCATCTAATCCAAGGCTTTTAACCTGTTTTTTATAGTTATCCATATCTTCACCAGTGCCATACCCATAGAAAGTTAGCTTACTTTCAGATACTTGCTGATGAATCTGCGCAAACATATTGATTAGTTGACTAGTTTGCTTATCTTCTGCCAATCTTCCAACGTAAATCAATTGACCCGGTGTCCGATCAGCTTCATTAATCCGCGCATAGTTAGCAAGAACGGGGGTCCCATTAATTACATAGATTGGTACAGCATTGTGAATTTGTTGCTGGAGAATCTCCGCTTGTTTAGCAGTCATGACGATTACACCATCCCACTTGTCCGCATCCGTAGTAACAGGACCTTGCAACATCGGATTTAAGGGACCATTTATTAAGTTCTGACCATCGTTAACCTGGTTCATCGGAAGCCACAAAAATTTCTTTGCTTTTGTCATCATTGATTGAACCGGTTTAATCGCAACAGCTGGTCGGTCAGCAATAAACACATTATCCTCACCATTTGCCTTATTCAATTCATCCAAAAAGAAAATAAAGAGGTCTTCTAAAGAATCAAAGAAGCGATCTTGCCCCTGATAATTACGTAAGACATTCAGCGAATTAATTGGGGTATTTTCAACCGATTTTACAAAATACCGTTCAAGATACGTTTCTCCATTGGGGCGGTAATAACGCGCATAGTATTCCTGTCCATCTTCACCAAAAAATTCGTCAGCTGCCTTAAAACCACGAATATCATATTGTTGGCGAAGAGTCATATTACCAGCAAGATCAAAGTAATCAACATGGTTAACTTGCCCAATCGTTCCAGCCGCAAAGTGAACTTCGCAAACAAGGCGGTCACCATCTTTTACTTCGCGATAGTTATTTCCAGTTCCTACTTGATAGTCAATTGGTAAAGGTAAATCCTCAGTATGGAGCTTTTTGCCTTGGTAATCAGTCGTGTTTGCAAAAAAGTCATACATATTAACAATTTGGTCGTTAGTTAAACCAAATTTTTTGATGGTATCATGAAGAACGAGGTCGAAGTCACGGGTCACCAATTTAGCTTCTCCACCATGCTTTTTAAATAGGGCTAGTCGTTTTAATTCAGCATGTTCAACACTGGAGTTGCTACTTAATAAGTATTGGTTTACAAAAAAGTACACTTTACTCTTCCCCCTTTTCCTTCATGTCAGCAACCAATTCATTCCATAACTTCATCACGTTTGGTTCAGAATAACGCTCACTATCAGCATAAGCATTTTCACTCATCTGCGCTAATTGCTCTTGATCTCGCAATAAGCGAATGATCGCTTGAGCAAGTCCATCAATATCACCGTTCTTGGTCAGCAATCCATCCTGTTGATCAATAACGACATCTGAAGGACCATATTTTATGTCATTAGCAATAATCGGCAACCCATGGGACTGAGCTTCCACTAAAGATAGTGGTAACCCTTCAGCCCGACTTGGCAAAATGAGTAATTGCGCATCTTCGTAAACCGAATTGACGTTATCTGTATACCCATGGAAGGTCACAGAACTATTAATCGCTTCCTCTTTGACAATTTTATTGAGCGTCTTATCAAAATCATCATTAGCGTATCCCCAAAAATCGAGCTTGGCATCTGGAACAGCGGCTAGTACTTGTGGCCATGCTTTCAATAGGTGATCTTGCTGTTTTTCGGGAGACAAGCGAGCAACCATGACAACTTGTTTTTTCGTTCGCTTTTTAAAAGGAACATGATGCTTATCAATAACTGCCGCAGGAACAATCGGACCAGGAATCCGGTAGATCTTTACACCAAACTTGCCAAACCGATCTTGAAGATCTTCTTGTTGTTGCGGAGTTAAGGCAATGACCCCATCCCAATCTTGGAGGTGCTTAAGTCCCCAATCATAGTTATAATTAAGGGTAGAATGAAGCATATCATCAGGATTATTAACATGGTCATTATGCAGTTGAAGAACCCGAAAAACCCGGTGCTTCATGTGCAGAACTGCCCAGCCTAGTTCATAAACTCGGTCAACGACAAAGCCAACCGGACCTTCACCACAGATTTGCTTGTCAGTGACCAACTCATCGAGGAAAAACCGGGTTAACTGGTCAAAGCCACTGAATTGATAATCACGACCATGGTAATTAAAAAGATGGTAAGTTTTAATTTCCCTTCCCCGCTTATCATGCTGGTGGGCTAGCTGGATTGCTAAGGTTCCATCTGGACGGTAATAGTTTTCCGTTGCCATTTTTCCATCCCAGTCATAAAGTTGTTCGACCGAGATAAAACCGCGGCTGTCAAACCAACTAACTTTGAGAAGCTTTCCATAATGATCAAAATATTGAATATTAATTACCCGCCGATCAGTATCACTGCGCCGACGAATATAGAGAATACGTTTGCCATTTTGATAATAATTATAATTAATCCCATCAGCCTTGCGCTCCCAATGGGGGTTAACCGGAATATCTTTAATCCGAATATTCTTTTGCGGGACCTCACAAGCCTCCTGAAAATAATCAAACAAGTTAATAAAGTTACGATCATCAATCCCTGCTTCTGCTGTTACCAAGTGTAATTCATTCGAATATTGCCGGGTAACAATCTTAGCTGGTTGATGATATTTTTCAAACAGATGCAGACGCTTAATTTGCGCATGCTCAATTCCTGATTTGTTTCGTTGAATATTATCGTTTAGGAAAAAAAGCATCCTTGATTCCCCCTTTCATGGTTATCGCTTTGAGTTTACCATATAATTGTTAACATTCCTTGAAAGCCTGATAGAGACGTTTCCTATCCCTCACTCAATGTGTTAATATTATTATTTATAGAAAGAAGTGGACGAGATATGCAAAACCCATTTGGTAATAACAATAATGATAACCAAAATCCGTTTAACTTAAACAATCTCCCCCTCCCACCAAATTACGCTAAAATCGTTAATGACCAGGGGGATATCCGAATCGCCAAAGTCGGCTTTTCTTGGACAACTCTTTGGTTCGGGCCACTGCCAGCTCTTTTTCGCGCGGATTACTATAATTTCATTTTAATGATTGTATTAACCCTCGATTATGCTTTGGTAGCCCTTTTCTTTGGACTTAATGCCCTGTTCCAATTCCCATGGCCTTCTGTTTTCTTTGGCTTTTTCTATAATATGATGTACTTCCGACACCTATTTACTAAGGGTTATCGACCAGCTGACCAGCGTTCACGGGAACTGCTTACCCGGGCACGTTATTGGAAGGGCAATTAATTTAAAAAGAATTTTTGATAATAAAAATGAGGAGACCGAGAAAAAATTTTCGGCTCCTCATTTTCTAGTTTAAATATGATTTATAAATTTGAATCAATTCAACTGGTGATTTTGTTTGAATCAAGCCTGCAATTGACTTAATTTCATTAATGCTTAAAGAGTCTGGTGCGGCACCCCAAAGCATTAACAAATTAACAATTGTATTGATATAGAGGGTTTTAATAAATGAGAATGGCAATGACGATTTTACATTAGCTTCTTTAATATTTATATCCCCAAACAAATATGGAACTCGCGCATCAAATTCATTATTTGCTACTTCAATAATCATTTGATAAAACTGCATATCTCCATTTGAGGAAAGCAAATTTGACAACGCATGCTTATTTTCATTACAAAAAGCCAACGTATGATTAAATGCCACTTCTGCTAATTCCTTAATTTCGTCTGCACTTGGTAAATGCTTGACATCTTTTAGCTCCTCCCGATCAATTACGAGAGCTTCTTTTAGACCTCCCAATAGATCATTTTCAATTTCATGGAGAAGATCTTGTTTATTTTGGTAATAGTTGTAGAAAGTTTTTTACTAATTTCAGCGCTATTTACAATATCATTAGTAGTACATTCTGATAATTTTTTAGTATCTAAAACAGTAATAAATCCTTCCTTAATTCCATTTAACATATTAATTTTACGAATATCCATCTTTTTTCTCCTATATAAACTCCAAACTATATTATCTTAATATAAACGATTAGTAAAAATATAGTAAAATAATACCCTTGTTAGAACAAAGTGTATTCTTGGTATCACTTGTACACAGTGAGTGCATAATCTCGTAAAACTATTAACTATTGATAAATTACTTGGTAAAATATCATCGAATTGAAGCTTTAACATCAAAAGCAATTCGTGAAGAGATCAATTTTATTACTTAATGACTGCTAAAGTGTCCTTAACTTTTTCTCATTTTAATAAGGACAAAAATCCTAATAAACTCCCAAAGTTAAATTGTTCTTTCTTCTAGGGTGGTGCCAATAGTTGTTTTTTAGTTATTCGCCTCAATTAGACTTAACATTTACTAGTAGCAGATAATGTGCGATATCGGCTACTATTATTCCCTAAAATAATACGTTCAATGATTTGTGCAGTCATTGAGCGTTTTTTCTATTCTCCTATTTTACTCGTTCGTCATTTTCAGCTCGCTCACGACGCGTTAACCAGAATAAAATTAACGGTAAAATCACGAAACCAAAGACCATTCCAAAAATTGCAAACCAGTTTGGCATTAGATGTCCTGCACGATTAATACTGAACTCACTAATCCAATCATACCGCATTAATAAGAATAGTGTAATTACAACGGAAAGAATAAATAAAATTATATCAGCAAAAGACTTACATGATTTATTCTGTTTCTAAGTATGATATACTGTTCACTAAACAAATGTTCGACCAGAGGTTTCATATGCGTAATATAATTCTCAATCCAACTAAACGCCAAGTTCACAAGATTAATAAGCGAATTGAAGAAGTTTATCGTCCGCGACAAAAACAAGCATTAATAGTATTTACCACCAACATCAGTAATAATCCCATCTACAAAATTAGTCTCGATACATTCCCTGCTCTGGGAACAGGTATTTCGATGACCATGGTTAGTGAGATTCCAGTAGATGATATTAGTAAAGAACAATACATCCTTCTTCTCTATGCTCTTTATTCTCACTGGAAAAAATTACCATTAGTATTTCGGGGATTTACGCCCAAACAAGTCCGATGGTTTCAGAAAAAATTTGGTACCCGGGTATTTAATGAGCATTCAACGGTGGATTGGTGGCGAAAGCTAAGATAAAAGGATTAGGTTACGCCCATAAGAAGTAAATAGTGCAGTATAACAAAGACCTCCATCATCGGTAAAACCGAACGATAGAGGTCTTTATTGCTTACAGGGGCTTTTGTCTCGTTTCCCTTTTAATTATGCTCGATTGTTACATCTTCATGGCCATCATATTCTTCAACTGCTACATGAACAGTTTCATTCATTGCTGTTGGGATATTCTTTCCAACAAAATCTGGCCGAATTGGTAATTCACGGTGTCCCCGATCGACAAGGACCGCTAGTGAAATTCGGTTTGGCCGCCCCATATCCATTAAGGCATCTAAGGCCGCCCGAACTGTCCGTCCAGTGAAGAGTACATCATCAACCAAAATAACATGTTTATTAGTAATATCAATATCTAATTGATCAGTTTTTACGGTTGGTTCTTGAGTATAATCTGGTACATGACGGTCATCACGATAAAGAGAGACGTCAAGTGCTGCCACAGGAATTTCTACATTTTCCAACTGATTTAGTCGCTTGGCGAGGCGCTTTGCTAAATATACCCCCCGCGTCTTAATTCCAACAAATACTAAGTTATCGACACCCTTATTTTGTTCGATAATCTCATAAGTAATCCGGGTCAATGCACGTTGCATACTTGAGCCATCTAAGATCTCATGAGCCATCATGTCACTTCCTTAATTAATTTAAAATCTTTCAAAAGAATAAGACCCTCCGCTAATCTAAGGAAGGATCCAGCATTTACTTGAGTCTTTCCCTAACAATTTAACGGGAAACCTCGCTAATTATTATTACCATTTTAAGGGTCTATCTTGTCGCTGTCAAACTCACTAATTAGCAAACTCGTCTAACCACTTCTGGACTTCTTGGCTAATATTTCCCCAAATTTCTTGAAAGTCGCCTTTATTCTTTAGATTGTTGACAATTTTCGTCCCATTATCTGGGTTTTCCCGTACTTCATTAACTGTTTCATTAACTTGGTTTAAATCTTGCTTCACGCTGTTACTTTGAACTTGATTTTGCAAGTCTTGGATTTGACTTTGGATCTTATCAAGTCGGCTTTCTAACGCTTGTTGATCATGGTCTTTCTGATATTGTTGGGTTGCCCCTTTAAGTTCTGCAACTTGGCTAGCAAGACGTTGATTATCTTTTGTTAAATCGCTGATACTGCTTGAATTGTTGCTTATTTGACTGCTCTGCTGACTATCAGTTGCCGCTTGATTAGCCGCTTGTCGGTTATGAGAGCTGATCGCCCACCATGCACATAAGATAACCACGATTACGATAATAACCCATAACCATCCCCGTCTTGACTTTGGGGACGTTGCAGTTTCCTTAGGTGCATTCTGTGTCCGCATCGGTTGAATATTTAGGGTAATGCTTGCCTGGGCACTTTGTCCGTTATTATCCATTACATTTAACATCACAGGGTATTCTCCTACTTTGTTAACATCCACTTGAGTTAGGTTCATCATCACCTTACTCGTTAAATCTTGGCCATTTTCATCGGATGCATGCACACCCAACTCATGCATTATGTCAGCTTGATTTAAAGGACGGTTAAGTGGCCAATTTAAATAATGTTTTTCTACTGTTAGTGTTGGCTGTGTCATCATCTTGCCTCCTATAACGTGTATTTGCCTTGATTATACCATAGGGGAGCCAAGAGAAATAAAAAGCTTCCAATGCTTAAAGATTATTCAAACATTAGAAGCTCTCATCTATTTATTTATGTGCTAATTCCCACGGATCCTTAACGATAATCGTTTGAATCCGATCAGCACCAACGGAAACAGTTGCAAGTGGTGATTCTGATAATTCACTTACCCGCTTCAAGTAGTTTTGTGCATTAATTGGTAAGTCTTCAAACTTCTTTGCACCAGTAATATCTTCATCCCATCCTGGAAGTTCTTCATAAACTGGTTCACAGCGTTCAAGTTCCTTCAAACTAGCTGGGTAGTAATCAATTTGCTTACCATCAAGTTTGTATGAAGTACAGATCTTAACAGTCTTCAAGCCAGTCAAAACATCAAGCAAGTTAAGGCTAAGACAACTAATTCCTGAAACCCGCCGTGCATGACGCATTGCGACACTATCAAACCAACCAACGCGCCGTGGCCGACCCGTAACCGTTCCGTATTCATGACCTGTTTCACGAATTTGATCACCAATCTCATCAGTTAATTCGGTTGGGAATGGACCAGCACCAACCCGTGTAGAGTAAGCCTTGCAAATTCCAACAACGGTTTCAATCTTGTTAGGACCAACGCCAACACCAGTACATACTCCCCCCGCAATTGGGTTAGAAGCAGTAACGTATGGATATGTTCCTTGGTCAACATCAAGCATAACCCCTTGTGCACCTTCAAAGAGGACCTTCTTATCTTGATCAAGGGCATCATTGACAATTTGAGCTGTATCAGTAACGTATTGCTTTAATTCTTGACCATATTCGTAGTAACTTTCAAAAATATCGTCAAAGTTAATTGGGTCAACATGGTATAACTTAGTGAATAATTCGTTCTTTTCAGCGAGGTTACGTTCAAGCTTTTCCTTAAAGGTGTCTTTCTCAAGTAAGTCACACATCCGGATACCAACACGAGAAACCTTATCCATGTAGGTAGGACCGATCCCATTCTTGGTCGTTCCCACCTTGTGATCACCCTTTGCCTCTTCTTGACATTTATCAAGAAGAATATGGTATGGGAAGGTGATGTGTGAACGACTAGAAATCCGTAAACCTGAAATGTCGATCCCGTTGTCTTGAAGATAATGCAATTCCTTTAATAATGCAGGTGGATTAATAACCACTCCATTACCAATCACCGCTAACTTGTCTTTAGCAAAAATCCCAGATGGCACTAGACGGAGGGCAAACTTCTTACCATCAAATGCAATTGTGTGACCTGCATTATTACCACCTTGTGAACGAACAACAACGTCCGCTTCTTGGCTTAGGTAATCGGTCATCTTACCCTTTCCTTCATCGCCCCATTGACTACCAACAATAACAACTGATGACATTTATTTTCACCTCATAGTTATACTTTCTAAAATTAACGTTTTTACTTCGCTATTTTACCGGATTAATTCATTGTCGTCAACAGTTTATCGAACTATTTTTTGATATTACTCAGCAAATGTACGCCATTTTCATTGACGCTTCATATATTTTAGCGCATAATAATTACGGTAAATTTTTAAAAAGGAGCTGCCCTAATGAAAACATTCGATTATGATGATATTCAGTTGGTCCCAAATAAATGTGTGATCAAAAGCCGTAAGGATGCAGATACAAGCGTCAAGTTTGGCCCTCACACATTCAAGATCCCTGTTGTACCTGCAAATATGGAGAGCGTCATCGATGAAGATTTAGCAATTTGGCTTGCCCAAAATGACTATTATTACGTGATGCACCGCTTTAATCCAGAGACACGAGCAGCTTTCGTTAAAATGATGCACGAAAAAGGATTATTTGCTTCGATTTCGGTCGGGATTAAGGATGATGAGTATAATTTTATTGATCAACTAAAATCCGAACAATTAAATCCAGAGTATATTACAATTGATGTTGCCCATGGTCATTCTGATTTTGTGATCAAAATGATCCAATACATCAAAGAAAAACTTCCCGACACTTTTGTAACCGCGGGGAACGTTGCAACTCCCGAAGCTGTTCGCGACCTTGAAAATGCTGGGGCGGATGCTACTAAGGTTGGGGTTGGTCCCGGTAAAGCCTGCATCACTAAGCTAAAGACTGGTTTCGGTACTGGCGGTTGGCAATTATCCGCTATTCGTTGGTGTGCTAAAGCCGCGCGGAAACCAATCATCGCTGACGGCGGTATTAGACATAATGGGGACATTGCTAAGTCTGTCCGTTTTGGCGCTTCAATGGTGATGATTGGCTCAATGCTTGCCGGTCACCTCGAATCACCAGGACATGTCATCAACATTGATGGAAAACAATACAAACAATATTGGGGTTCTGCATCTGAGGTTCAAAAAGGTGCTTATCGAAATGTTGAAGGAAAGCAGATGCTCGTTCCTTACCGTGGCTCCATCAAAGACACTTTAACCGAAATGCAGGAAGACTTACAATCATCCATCTCTTACTCGGGTGGTCGTGACCTTGAAGCTATTCGGAAGGTCGATTATATGATTGTAAAAGATTCAATCATGAACGGCGATTTTTAAAAATAAGCGTAAAAAAGAAGGTTAGAAGAAAACTTTTTCTCTTCTAACCTTTTTAGTTATTATTTTTCTAATTCAGCTTGTTTCTTTACCGCCGCTTGGCCAAGAATATTTACATAGTTAAATGGACGATCAAAGTGTGGTTGGAAAAGCATATCAACAAATGCTAAATAATCAATCGTGTGCTTATCCTGGATACATAAGGAAATAATGTTAGCAGATTGAGAAACATCATGCTTACTCATAAACTGTCCACCAAGAATTTGCCGAGTCTTCTTATCCCACACCAATGTCATTAATACAGGAGTTGTTGTCGGCATAAATTCTGGACGGTAGTTGTCTTCAACTGTCACCGCAGCTGCATCAAAGCCCGCTTCTTTGGCATTCTCCAAAGTTAAGCCAGATGATACCATCGTTGTTCCATATAAGTTTAAGCCAGAACTAGATTGGGTTCCCATATCGTGCATTGTATTACCAAAGAGATTTGTTCCAACAATTGTTCCTTGCCGAATAGCGTTAGTAGCTAATGGAATGTATGCATCCTTGCCAGTTGGGTTATAGTGAACAGCCGTTGAATCTCCGGCAGCGTAAATATCTGGATCAGATGATTGCATGTATTCGTTCGTAATGATTGCTCCATTATCATGCATCTTAACTTTACCTTTTAAGAGATCAGTATTAGGACGGAAGCCAACACAGAGGATAGCAATATCTGCCTCGTAGTTGCCCTTATCCGTCTTAACGGTTACACCATTTTTGTGGTTTTCAAATCCAGTTACGCGTTGGTCAAAAGCAAAGTGGGCGCCGTGATCTACAAATTCCTGTTGAATCCGATCCGTATACTCGCGGTCAAAGTATTTATGAAGCATCCGTGGAGACCCATCAATCAATGTAACGTCCTTATTTTGACGAGTGTAAGCTTCTACTAATTCAACCCCAATATAACCTCCACCAATCACAACAATTCGTTGCGCATCTTTAGCAACGTTAAATAATTCTTTAGCATGATGGTAATTCTTGCACAAATAAACATGAGGGCCATCTACACCTTCAATTGGTGGAATTACTGGCCAAGAACCAGTAGTATCAACTAACTTATCATAATGGTCGGTCTTTGTTTCGCCTGTCACAAGGTCTGTCACTGTGACTGTCTTAGTCTTAGGGTCAATATCAGTTACATTATGTTGCATATGAACTGTTGCACCCATGGCAGCAAGTTGTTCAGGGCTTGAATAAAACATCGCATCTGGATCACCAACATCACCGCTCAAGTAAACCGCAATCCCACATGAGAGGAATGAAACGTTATCATTCCGTTCATAAATTGTGACTTCTGTTTCTGGATGATTCTGTAAAATTTGAGTGGCAGTAATTGTTCCCGCATGTGTACAACCAACAATAATAACCTTCATAACACACACCTCATATCATGTTCTGATTTTCACAATTTATTATACGCATTATTTTCATTTAATCAATATATAAAATAGGAATATTGATTATCAGTTGAAAATCAATTATCAGTTTTATTACATAATATTTCAATGTAATTACTATGATACAAGATGTTAAGTTAATTTTTGTTTGTATCGATAGATAAATAACTACACATTTTTTCTCTGAAATTTTTTGAAAATTATTGTAAAATTACTCACAATTGACTATGTTAGGAGTTTTAATATGGAATCTACTTTTCGGTTACGCCGCTCAATTATTGCCGCAATGTTATTAGCATTAACTTTTGTCCTCGGCCGCTTCTTTCTTATCCCTATTCCATGGACACATGGTAACGTCAACTTATGTGATGCTGGTGTATTCATTGCTGCCATGCTTTTAGGACCAGGAGCAGGGACAATTGTTGGTGGCTTTGGCGGAATGTTCCTTGACCTTATTTCCGGTTTCCCCCAAGATGCCTTATTTTCCTTTGCCGCTCATGGTTTAGAAGGATTTATCAGTGGCTGGATTTATAAAAAGTATGGCAACACCACCTGGGGCAAATGGACCGCAATCTTGATCGGAACAATCGTAATGATTGCAATCTACTTTATCTGCAATACCGTTATGTACCATGTAATTACTGGTTTTTTAAGTTTAGGTTCAAACTTTATCCAAGGAATGATCGGTGGAATAGTGGCGTTAATTGTTATTAGGCAATTGAAGAAGCATCACGTTGGATAAAAATACTCGAGAACTGATCGCCTTAACGGCTTATCTGTTCTCGAGTATTTTTTTACGGTTCAATTCCCCCACTTGTGGGAACGACAATAATATAATTTAGAATTCGATTAGCATAACTCTGCTTTCCAGTAAAATCTTTTATTGCCGCATTTAATTCCCCTAAATTATCGGTAATTATCCCATTAACGTGGTTATACATAGTCTGTTTCATTAAATCGGTGTCATTAACCGTCCATGCATATACCGGTTTATGTTGCCACTGGGCTTGAGTAATGAAGTCCTGATTTAATGTTGAATATTCCATCGAAAAACCGTCAGCAACTCCCTGGGGATTACCCAAATTATAGGGTTGAATATACAAAACTGTTAACCGCGGATTAATATTTTTTAGCTTAGTCACAGCACTGTAATCAAGCGAGTGAACTCGGTCATGATCTTGCAAAATCCTTTTCCCATACCGGCGATTAAAATTCTGGAGCATCTGTTTTGAATCATGGGGTGTTGTTTTTATCTCAATCAGAAGTTTCTGATGATATTTCTCAGCCGCTGCTAAATATTGATCAAAACTCGCAACCTTAGCATGATAGCCATTTTCGCGTGCTGTTAGTCGTGTTAATTGCTTCAATGTTAGTTCATGAGGTGTTTTATTTACTCCTGTTAGGTCTTTAAGATTTTCATCGTGCATCACAACAAACTGGTGATCCTTTGTTTCATGCAAATCCATTTCAATATAATCAGGCTTAAGTTTACTTGTTTTTTCCATTGCTGGAATAGTATTTTGCACCCCGTTTTTTTCAGTAACTCCCCGATGAGAGATAGTTATTGGGCGTTTAATCCCCGTTCCCATCATGTAAAAAGTATTATTTGCAAGAGTCGCCAAGCCGATTACAAGGAAGACAAGCATAAAGGAAGTTAGCAATCCTCGTGATGGATGTTCAGGAGTTGTCGCTAGTTCACTAATGCTAGTTAAGGGGTTAACGACTACCAGTAAGATAATTGTTCCTGCCCATACTGCTAGTACTTCCCCACCAAGCTGTAAGATCGACAAGTTAAAGATAGCAGTAATCAAAGATAATTTCCCGGGTAATAAATCCAAAACAACCTGGAGAATGTAAATCATGAGGTAAAAAACAACCGTTATACTACCTACAATTATTGTCATCAGCACAATTTGAATTAAAAACTTCAACCATCTTAGCTTACTTGTCATTTGCCAGCTTTGAGACATAGCAGCTCTTAACCGTAAATGTTGATAAGCCATTAACGGCATTGTCAATATTAAACGAATACCGATCATTGTCATCAAAAGATAGAACAAGGTCAATCCACCAATAAGCCATGCATTACGGGTAAGATAATCAACAATAAACTGAGGAACTTGAATTTTCGCCAGCAGGGGAGTTCGAAAGATGATATCCGCAAATGGAATAATAAGTAAAAAGTAACCTAATAATAGAATTAACGATCCAAAATTTAGTAACGATAAAGTTTCTTTTGTTTGCCTAAACATTCGGCGCCAGCTAAACTCTGGCAAGCCAATTCCACAAAAGCCCTTCAACAAGAGCATAAATTCGCCATAGATAATTACCATTAGGCATATTAATTCAATTAAAAGGATCACTACAACTAATGGATGATGGGTCAGAATAATTACAATATTTTGATATGAAATAAACGGAATTTCTCCTGCCTGCAGGACAAAGGTAGTTATCCAGCGAAAAAATGGAATTACCAGAAACTGGTTTAAAATATCAAGACCGCCAAATAATATTAAATATTCAAGCCAATTTTTCCTGAACTGGCAAGAGTATTGGCGAAAAGCGCGATAAGCATTTTTCATTTTCAAATTCTCCTCATTATTAGCTAAAAGAAATTATATCAAAAAAGCCTCTTCCGTGAAGGTTCGAGACTTTTTAGCATACTATTTTTATTTGACTGGATACCCAATACTACTGTATCAATTTCATATTTTTTATCGTTAAAAATCAACCTCATCTGGATCAGCACATTGACCGCCAAGATTTGGCAATAAATTAATCTTGCGCATATCCTCATCAGTTAATTCGAAATCAAATATATTTTGGTTACTTATCATCCGTTCTTTATGGACAGACTTCGGTAATGGAAGAATCCCCTGTTGGAGAATCCAACGTAAACAGACTTGCGCTGGCGTCTTTTGATACTTATCAGCGATTTGAATCATTGTTGGATTAGTTAATACTTTAGCACCTTGACCACCTAAAGGAGCCCATGCCTCAACTAAGATATTGTGTGCTTGTAAGTATTTAATTTCTTCCGTATGTGGCCAACCCGGATGAACCTCAATTTGATCAACTGCTGGCGCTACTTTGGCCGTTTTCATTAATTCCGCAATATGGTGAGGCATAAAATTGCTTACCCCAATTGCCCGAATTTTACCTTCATTGTAAAGGTCTTCCATTGCGCGCCACGTTTCAGCATTAATCTTGGCAGCATCATCTCCAAACTGCTTTTCATTGGCGGGCCAGTGAATTAAGTAAAGGTCTAAATAATCCATCTGCAAACGATCAAGCGTCTCTTGAAAAGCCTTCTTCGTTTGTTCATAGCCACGATTAGTATTCCATAACTTGCTAGTCACAAAAAGGTCTTCACGCTTAATTCCCGAATCCTTAATCCCCTTGCCTACTGCTTCTTCGTTTCCGTAAACAGCCGCAGTATCAATGTGTCGATAACCAGTTTCAATTGCTTCTTTCACGGCCTGTTCAGCTACATCTGCCGGAGTCCTAAATGTACCATATCCCACACAGGGAATCTTGACCTCATTATTTAAGTTGAACGTTGAGTTAATATTAGTTAATTCAAGCATCTTTACATTCCTTCTTTCTTCTTCTATTATATCTTTTTTTATTAAAAATATTGATTGCTATTCCAAATGAATTATGCTTTGATTATAATATCATGAGAACTAAATGAGGAGGGGTTATATGCATCCACGAATTGCTATTCCTGCAGATACATTAACTGAAGCTACAAACATCATTAACGAGCGAAATGCTGCCTTCGCACCTCGCCCATTAATCGAAGCCATTATCAAGTCAGGAGGATTACCCGTTATTCTTCCTAGTGTTGCTGCTTCACTAGCACCATCCTACCTTGATCTTTTTGATGGGATTATCTTTGCTGGAGGAAGTGATGTCGATCCAACCTTTTTCAACGAAGAGCCGCATCAAAAATTAGGTCCCACATATCTTAAACGAGATCAATTTGAAATTAGTCTTGCTACAGCTGCATTTAATGCTGGAAAACCAATGATGGGGATCTGTCGTGGAATGCAGGTATTAAATGTTGCGCTTGGCGGGACTTTATACCAAGACCTTTCGGAAAATCCCCATCAAACCCTTAAGCATTCCCAAGATGCCCCAGGAAATTTTCCTTCCCACCACGTTAATACAGACAAGGCAAGTCGATTATTTAACTTAGTAGGACCCAGACCATATGTTAATTCACGTCATCATCAATCACTAAATCAGATTGCTGAACCACTTCATGTAACGGCATGGGCTGATGATCAGGTACCAGAAGCCGTGGAAACCATTAACTCTGATCAAATTTTAGCAGTTCAATGGCATCCAGAAAACATGTTTAAACATTACGATTATTCGCGCGCTATTTTTGCTGACTTAATTACTAGAGCGAAAAAAGCGGCTAAATAAATAGTGGAGGGCTGTGACATAAGCTAAGTTACTTTCAGAAAAAAACATAGAATAATAGGCCTCCAATGCCCGGTAAAATCGAACGTTGGAGGCCTATTATTGCTTACTGGAGCTAGCTTCTCCTTGAAAAGGTTACAATGTTAATTCTTTTCGAAGCTCATCAGCAGTATAGATTCGTCCATCTTCAAACCCTTTAAAAGGATGGATTGTTTCCTGTGCCGCTTGTTGGTAACGTTTGGCACGACGCAACGCATACTCGGTGAGTGAACCATTCTTTACATAGTTTAAGAGTTTAGCACTCGGGGTAGTTAGCGGATTTTCGACCCGATCTTCTAAGTCTTCCAGAACTTCGGAATATTCTGGACCGAGTTGGATTTGATTGGCATACCGCTCTAAACTTTTGAGGACAGCACGAGCTTTGGCCTGATATCTACAAGTTGCTTGGGGATTTTCCTCGGCTACAACTTCATTCATTTTATCGGCAGTCACCAACATTTCTTCTACTTCGTTTTCTTTTAATGGCGGCTGCATGATCAAGTAACTTGCTAATAAACGAATAAATCTTAGTGTACCAGTTCGAACTCCTACTGAACTGCTAGGATCTAAATCGAGCATTCGTAATTCTAAATACTCAATTCCATGTTCAGGCAACTTTTTTAAATCCGTGTTTCCTTTGAACCTCACCGGACCATGAAATTCGTAATCCGATGTTAAGATCCCTGCTTTAACTCCTTCTTCAATCCGTGCAATGTAACGATCGAGATTAGTAAAATCACCGGTAAATTTGGTCCCAAAACCGTATTGACTTTGCCGCACACTCCGAATCGGATGAGGCAACTCTTTTCCCGGTTCAAAATAATTTTCTTCAACAATTGGGCTTGCACCATAAAGATACGTAAGAAGCCATCGATATCGGACAAAACCTTGTGCCAAGATAGTATATAAATAATTCCGCACTTCACGCTTACTATTAAAGCGTTCCGGGAAAGCATTAAGGACTAGCTCAATAATGTGCTGATCAATACTCAAATTAATATGCGCTCCACAGGGCGTTCCTTGCGAGTACCCATGACGTTTTGCCCATTCCTTCAAATAAGCTTCTTTTTTCGGTCCCATTTTAGCTAACCGTAATTTAGTCTTATCTTTAGGAAGTCGTGGGGGCATGGATAACGGCCATAATAACTCGCCGGGAGCAAGAGCTGATCGCAATGTATTATTGATAACATACAAATAATGCATTGCATCAAGAGCATGTTGGGCAGAAGGAGTTACCATTTCAGCCATTGTTTCTAAAAAATCATTGGTAATCCATGGATTAGTCTTCTCATCCCCAATCGCTGACGGATATGGCTCAAGGCTTAGGTTGCCATCTTCGTCTACTCGTTGCATTTCAATCTCAAGACCCATTGTAAAATCAGAAGTCTTTGCAACAGCTTCATTATCGAATATTAATTGACCAATTCTGCTAAACACATTATCGCCCCATTCTCTAATTGTTTTTTAATAAAGATACAGGACTTTTCTCATATAAACAACAAAATATTAATAAAATGAAATTTAAATAATTTTTCACGCTTAGCAAGTACTCAATCTTCTTTATTACACAAAAGATATTAAAGATTCTCTATTCACTAGCAGGAAAAAGTTTAATAATCCTTCCTACTAAAAATGCAACTACAATTATAACCGGCGCTAGTTCAATCGGTACCAATAATAACAGCAGGATAATTGTTAATAACGGTTTTTCTAAAATAAAGGTAAGGCTTGCCGCGATTACAACAATTGCATTTATCCGTACGTCTCCAGGCAACATCATCGCACAGGCAGTTCCTACCGCGACACTCGAAAAGATAGCCGGGAAAATAGTTCCTCCCCGCCATCCCATTGCAAAACCCAGATTACTCATTACGGCTTTTACGAGTGCTACAACTAATAGGAAGATGATTGAATGATTGAAGGCTTCGTGGGTAAAAGGAACAATTCTAAACTCACCAGAAAATAAGATATCGCTTGTAATCAACGAGCTGATCGCTAAAATTAACCCAAAAATCCCACCTTGCCAAATCTTACTTATTTTTGCATTAATTATCAGTGCAGCCCAATTTTCTAAGTGAACAAACAGCCACCCAAAAGCAATCCCAATGATAATCGTTGGAATACTCGTTAATAAATTGATCCACTCCCAATTAATGATCCGGTGATGCATCCTAAAAACACCTTCTTCAGGAAAAAGCTTAAAAACAATCGCCGCGCCTACTATTCCAATTCCAACTAATCCTGAAATAACAAAGACTCGTTGATATTTATTTTTAAAAAGCTGACTGAATCTAGGAGCACGGGCTAAATCTTGCGTTTGCATTTTACCGTACCAAAGAGAAACTTTCTGGCGCATTGAAGTTGCCCAGCGCATACGGTCACCAAGCCAATTAATCATGCTGCTAGTTAAGACTGTTGTAGAAGCTTCCGGCCCGATGTTCCCTCCTGCTCCGAGGGCCAATAAGCCAAGAATAAAAGACTTCCACCAATTATGATAATTTAATTGCCCTTTCAACCTTACTTGCGTCAGCACTTGTTCAATCGTTAACGGGTAATTACCCCATCGCTCATTCAAGAAACCAATCAAAAATCCCAATGGAATACATACTAAAAACGGATACCATTTACTACTAACTGCCGGATCTAGGTATTGATGCCAAACTAAATCAATTACCCAGTTAACTAAGTTTAAATACGCCGCTGTCAGCATACCAATTATTAGGCTCCAAACAACTGCATATATTCCAATCTTAAGTCGCCAAAATTTCATTCTTACTTTCCTACTTCTTTTAACGTTACGATAAAAGCTAACTTACCATTTGTATACTTCGCCGTAATTTTCCCTTTGAATTGTTTAACGATATATTGAGCCATCGAAAGCCCAATACCAAAGCCTGCCTTTTTTCCTTGAGTATGCGATTCATCAACCCGATAAAAGCGGTTAAAGAATTTTTTAGCATCCAGGCTTTTACCATCTTTATAGCTATTCGCAATCGTAATAACTATATTTTTACTATGATTAGACGAGGACACTGTAAAATCAATTTCACCCTGAGGATCACAATACTTATTCGCATTATCAAGCAAAATATTCAACAGTTCCCGTAGTGTATTTTCATCAGCGTTTGCTACCAAGCCTTCATCAATCTGTACATTGAATTGTTTCTGTTCGGTTGAAATCACACTCTTGAAACTACTAGCCACATCCCCGGCAATTTGACTTACATTTACCGGCAACATCGTTAATGTCGGTTGTTCTTGCATGCGTGCAAGTGACACCAGGTTATTAATTAACTTTGTCAGGCGAGTAACCTGTTGCTTGGTGCTTGTTGTCCATTCATTCTCACCATTGATAATCTCTTGCATTTCATTATTCGCTGAAATAACTGTCAATGGCGTTTTTAATTCATGACTAGCATTAGTTATAAATTCTTTTTGCCGCTGCTCTGCTTCAATAATTGGCCGAATTGCACGACGCGAGTAAAGGGTTAAAACAATGGTATACAGAACTAAAACAATTATCCCTAAGATCAACCCTGTATGCATTAGTGATCGTGTCCGGGCCATGAGGAGTGATTCATCAAGAAAGACAATTACTTTCTCGCCGTTTTTATTCCGAATCTTATAAGCATAATTTACCCCTCGATATAGCAACTGCCCGCTATGCACTTTTCTTCTTACAAGACGGTCTGTCATTGCTCGGGCATCCTGCGGCGTAACCGTTGCAATATGATCATCTTGCACTTCCGTTACTTGATTTTTATTATCAACCAGTACAGCAAAATAACGATATTGATGAAGGCCCTCACGTGAAAATTGAGGTTGACTATTGTCAGTAGTCCGGATCCCTTTTCGGGGAATTTGGCCGTCGTTATTTACCAAAATCGTCAATACCCGTTCAATTTCTTGGTGCGATTGATAGTAAGTGAGGGTGCAAATACTGCCAACAATTGTCAAAATTACAAATAATAATGCCGCAGTTGAGATTGCAATAAATTTATAGCGAAAACGTTGAATCATTCCTTGACCCCCTAGCATGCAATCATAAACGGTCCAGTTTTTTCACCACTAATTGTTACTTGAGATTGAATTGCCTGTAATTTTTGCCGTAAATAACAGATATTAATCCAGAGATCTTCTTGATCAGCGGTTTCATTCTCATCCCAAACGTGGTTAATAAGTTCATTCGCTGATAATTCTTTATTAGCATTCAAAATAAAATACTGAAGTAAACGATTTTCCCGATTCGTTAAACTAATCGAATTATGGCT
The DNA here is from genome assembly GCF_947381695.1 of Limosilactobacillus sp. DJ3M12. Classification (NCBI taxonomy): domain Bacteria; kingdom Bacillati; phylum Bacillota; class Bacilli; order Lactobacillales; family Lactobacillaceae; genus Limosilactobacillus; species Limosilactobacillus sp. DJ3M12. Next base: position 25,227 of record NZ_CANCWY010000013.1, read on the forward strand.
TTCAAGCGATTGATCGTTACCGTTAAGGGTCAAATCACCAAATTCAAGAACATCTACTTGGTAAGAATCATCTCGGCGTTGACGGGAGCGCAAACGAGCAAGTAGTTCTTTTAAGGAAAAGGGCTTAGTTAAATAATCGTCAGCACCGGCATCAAGACCAGTTACCTTATCATCTTCTTCACCCATAGCCGTTAACATCATAATATATGTTCGATTACCAGTTGCTCTAATTTCCTTTAATGCTTCCAGTCCAGATTTAACAGGCATCATGATGTCTAAAATTATGACATCATAGGCATTTTCTTTCGCCTGCTCAACGGCTTCTTGGCCATTATTAGCAATATCAACTTGATAACCACTCGCTGTCATCGCTGAACTTAATACATGAGATAGCTGCTGTTCATCTTCTGCTACAAGGATTCGCATCTTATTCGCCTTCCTCACTAGAATTAATTAATTGCCGGATTGTTTGCATTTGAACGTCGCATGATGCTAATTGGTCAGCACAACGTTTAAGTTCGCGACCAATTCGCTCTGGATTTTTAATATTATGTTTATATTTCATCTCATGTTCAAGACTTGCCCATGAATCCATTGCAATCGTTCGTAACTGAATTTCAACATAAAAATGTCCCGGGTTATTTCCTTCGATATCTTGATATGGAACTTTTTCATCAATAATGACATGATAGCTCCGATATCCATTTGGCTTTGCATTTGTAATATAATCCTTTTCCTTAATAACCTCACACCAGTCAGCTTGACGTAATTGGCAAAGGCAACGGTCAATATCATCGATAAAGTTACAAACAATTCTGATTCCAACTGCATCGCGACATTTTCGTAAGGCCGATTCAGTAGAGACCGGATAGCCTTTTCGTTGGCATTTTTCCGCCATACTCTCGGAAGTCTTCACCCGAGCAATTAAATGTTCATAAAGTTTTGGTTGCTTATCCTGCACTGTTTGCTGATTTAGTTCTTTGATCCGATCAGTTGTGAGGGAAAGAATATTTGACAAAATCTGCTCATATGGGCCATAAATTGACATCACAGTTTCCTCCTTTAATTTGAATATTATACAGTACTCATCACTAAAGAATACCCTGAAAATAGCATTTTTAAGATGCCTTAAATTTTACTCGGTCCGCAATCCTGCTACATAGTTATCTACTTGCTTTTTTTGTGACCTCGTTTGGTAGAATTCTTTTCTTAGTTGCGCCAAGGTTAAGTCCTTTGTTTTTAATTTTGCATTTCGCTGAGAAGTATATTTTATGATCACAGTCTGGCCTTCAACTTTAAAGAAAATTGCCGTTCCATCTTGGTCGTCAGCGGCTACTAAATAGCTATAATCATTTACTCCTGCTGGAACGGTATCAGAGGGCTTAACAATTCCATAAACGAGTTGATTTGCAGCAATATTTTGTTTTAACCAGTCGGGAGATATTGCCAATCCCGCCAAAACCCCAATTTGTTGGTCGGTAAATTTTGGTCGCGGTTGTTGACTTGACTGTGTTTCATCTTGAACTGGCTGAAAGGACGGCCGATTAAAGTTAATTGCAACTACTACCCATAAGCAACTAATTAGAATGATGGTTGTTATTATAACGATTTTTCTTTTCATAATTTCACATAAAAAAGGCGCACCTAGATTATTCTAAGTACGTCTTTACGGATTGTTAAAAGAGAGAAATTGGATCTTAATTCATTTGCGCTTTAATAGCAGCTAAGGATACGTCACCAGTCTTATCGAACTTAACATCAGCATCCTGCAAATCAGCACCAAAACCAATTGATAATTCACCAGCACGGTTAATTGATTCAATTCCGGCTTGGGCATCTTCAAGTCCTGCTACTTGGTCAGCTGGAAGATCCATTAATTTAGCTGCTTCTTGGTAAATTTCTGGATCTGGTTTACCATGGCTTAAGTTTGCTGGATTAACGATTCCTTCAAAGTAATCAGTTAATTGCAAATACTTAAGAACCTTTGGCGCATTTTTAGAAGCAGAAGCTAATACAATGTGGTAACCGTTAGCTTTCAATTCATCTAAGAAGTCTTTCATTCCTGGAAGAATATCAGCAGGTGTTAGAGTTTCAACTAACTTAATATAGTTATCATTCTTTTCAGTTGCCAAAGCTTCTTTTTCTTCTTGAGTATAGTCATTTTCATGGCCGCCAGCCTTCAAGATTAATTCCAAAGAATCCATCCGACTAACACCCTTTAATGCGTCAGCCAATTCTGGAGTCCATTCAGTTCCAACCTTGTCAGCTAATTGGTGCCATGCTTGACCATGAAAACGAGCAGTGTCAGCAATAACACCGTCAAGGTCAAATGCAAAACCTTTCAAATCTTCAAACTTCATCTCAAATGCCTCCAAGAATTACTTTAATTCAAGCTTCTTACCGTCAAGATCGATGGTAATTGGGTCACCTGATACAAGATCAATCTTAGTACCATGCTTGTCAACCTTAACCTTCAAGATCCGGCCACGGAACATTTGACGGAATTGGTATGAATCCCACTTCTTAGGTAAGAATGGTGCATAGTGTAATTGACCATCACGAACACGCATACCAGCAAATCCTTGAACAATATCAAGCCATGAACCAGTCATTGAAGTAATGTGAAGTCCATCAGAAGTATCGTTGTTGTAGTTATCAAGGTCAAGACGTGCTGAACGTTCATACAATTCAACGGCCTTGTCTTCGTAACCAATATCAGCAGCGATAATTGAGTAAACTGAAGCAGAAAGACTTGATTCGTGAACAGTAAATTGTTCGTAGAAGTCGAAGTTGTTCTTCTTTTCTTCCTTAGTAAAGTCATCGATGAAGTCCCAGAGACCTTGGATAACGTCACCTTGTTTTACGTATGGTGAACGTAAGATCTTATCCCATGACCAGTGTTGGTTAAGTGGTAATTGGTCACTTGGAATTTCAGAAACTGGAGTCAAGTCCTTGTCCATGAAGCCATCGTTTTCTGGGAAGATGTCCTTTTCCTTGTCGTAAGGAAGGTACATGTTGTCTACAATACCCTTCCACTTACGCTTTTCGTCTTCTGAAACATTAAGCTTCTTAGCTACCTTTTCATCTACTTGGTCTAAGATGTCAAGGGTGTATTGAAGAGTCCAGCGACAAAGAAGGTTAGTGTACCAGTCGTTGTTTACGTTGTTGTCGTATTCATCAGGACCAGTTACGGCATGAAGCATGTACTTGTTCTTGTTTTGGGAGTAGTGAACACGGTCAGCCCAGAAACGAGAAATTTCAGTAAGAACTTCTGCCCCTTCGTTAAGAACGTATGACTTGTCGCCAGTGTACTTAGTGTAAAGGTAAATGGCAAAGGCAATGTCCCCGTTACGGTGAATTTCTTCAAAGGTAATTTCCCATTCGTTGTGACATTCGATACCGTTGAAGGTAACCATTGGGAATAATGCACCATCAAGTCCTTGTTCCTTAGCGTTAACAAAGGCACCATCTAATTGCTTGTAACGGTACATTAATAAGTTACGTGCAACTTCTGGGTTTGCAACCCCAAGGTAAACTGGAATACAATAAGCTTCAGTATCCCAGTAAGTAGCACCACCGTACTTTTCACCAGTGAATCCTTTTGGACTGATGTTAAGACGGTAATCTTGACCATAATAAGTAGAGAAGAGTTGGAAGAGGTTGAAACGAATACCCTGTTGAGCTCCTTCGTCACCTTCAATTTCAACATCAGACTTAACCCAACGATCTGCCCATTCTTTAATATGTGGATCGAGTAAGTCGTCAAAACTTTGATTATCAAGTTGATCGCCTAATACATCCAAGTTCTTTTCAATATCTGCTTGGGAGTCGTAATCACGAGAAGTCATTACGATACTGCGCTTTTCAAAGTTAACTTCTTTACCAGCAGCTACAGTACCAGCAAATGTGTTGTAAGCGTGTTTTTCGTCAGTGCCGTCATCCACGTGGTCAAGGTTAGTCTTTGAAGTAGTCTTCATTCCAACGATGAATTGTGGAGTGCCAAAATCATTCTTCTTAGTCATAGAAGTTAATTCAGCATGTTCGCCATCAGCAGACTTGCCTAAAACGTTCCAGAATTGTTCATCGTAGTTAGCGTCTTCGTTGTATACATCAGCATCAATCATGCTAGTAATTTCAACCTTAGCATCACTGTCGCCACGGTTCTTAATGTGGAGACGTTGACCAACTAATTCTTTTTGGGTAACACTAACAAAACGTTCAAAATTGAAGTACATTTCAGTACCACCAATTTCAACAGTAAAACACCGTTCTAAGACACCACGCTTCATGTCAAGATCAAGCTTAAAGTCTTTTGGTGTTTGCTTTGCTAAGTCGAGTTGTTCACCATTAACCTTAATGATTAACTTCATGAAGTTGACAGCGTTGATCATCTTACCAAAGTACTTAGGATAACCATTCTTCCACCAACCAACACGAGTCTTGTCAGGGAACCAAACTCCACCGAGGTAAATACCTTCCATATGGTCACCACTGTAACCTTCTTCAAAGAAGCCACGCATACCAAGATTCTCATTGGCTAAACTAGTCATTGATTCTTGTAAACGCTTGTCTTGTGGGTCCCATTTGTGAGTAGCAACATGCCAAGGGGCAATATCAAATGTACGTTTCATTGAAATCTCAATTCCTTTCATCTGAAATAAAGGTAGTCTTTAACCTGCCTTTATTATAACTTAATTAACTTATTTTATTAAATAACTCCTATTCAGCATAAGTTTCCTTGATTGTGGCAACTGAAAGAGCACCAAGAGCCATTACAATACCAGCAAGGATAAACATGTGAACTTGTGAGTGTCCAAATAATGGGAATAAAGCAAAACTCAATAATGAAGCAACAATTTGTGGTAAACAAATTGAACCGTTGAATAATCCAAGGTATGTACCCATGTGCTTACCAGTCAATGCGTTTGTAACAATTGTTAATGGGTAAGTGTTCATCGCAGCCCAAGCAATTCCGACAAGGGTGTATGAAACAATCAACGTCCATTGATCATGAACAAAGAACACTGAAATGAACCCAAGAGCACCAAGAAGTAAACTACCACCGTAACCAAGCTTGTGGTACTTGTTTGGCACCTTAGCTAAAACGTATGACCAAATAACAGCAGCGATTGATTGAACAGCCGCAAGTACACCGTACCAGTTACCAGCAGCCTGATAACCAGCAGAGGTAGCATCAACAGTATTCCAAACGTTTTTGGCAATAGCCCCAGCTGAGTATGTCCAGAGGTATTGGAATGCAAACCAGCAGAAGAATTGAACAAGGGTAACTGTCCAGAATGCCTTTGGTGCATGCTTTAAGAGTGTGAACCAATTTCCACCCTCTTTGTTATCATCTTCAGAAATACCATGGTACTTTGCGTAAGTTGCTGGGTCATATTCATGAACCCGGAAAACTGTAAATAAACTAGTAACAACTAACAAGGCTGCCCCAACGTAGAAGGCGATAATAACTGAATCTGGAACAACGCCTCGTTTTGCAGTGTTACGAACCCCAAACCAAGCAGTTAAAATGAATGGGAAAACGGCAGCTAACACAGCACCTGTGTTAGATAAGAAACTTTGAATCCCATAGGCATAACTCTTTTGGTCATCGTTAACCATATCACCAACCATCATCTTAAATGGCTGCATTGCCACATTTGATGAAAGGTCAAGTAAAGCAACAGTAATTGCACCGAACCAAAGGGCAGCGAGCGAACCATACCCGAAACCGAAACTTCCTGAATTAGGAAGCAAAATCATAACGATAACAGCTACAATCATTCCCAGTAGTAAGTATGGTAACCGCCGACCACCTAATTTTGGTGCCCATGTACGGTCTGAATAATAACCAATGATTGGTTGAACAATCAAACCAGCTAATGGTGGTAAGATGAAGAACCAGCCAAGGTTGTTAGGGTCGGCACCAATAGTTTGGAAAATCCGACTCATTTGAGAACTCTGCAGAGTAAAAGCTGTCTGAACACCAAGGAATCCAAAGTTGATCATCCAGATAGTACTCTTTGATAGAGTAGGTAATCCAGCCCCCGTGGACTTTTCTTGACTCATTGCTAACAACTCCTTAACTTATAAAATAGTTCTAAAAGACACTTATGATTATTGTAAGCGCTTCACACATTATTGCAATATTAATAATATCAAATTTAAAATCGTTGTGCAACCGCTTGCGCAAATTTTTAGAAAACGGTTGTGAATTTTTATAATTTAAAGTTATTACTGTTTAGCTCCCGCAAAACAGGCCTGTTATAGTTAATTATTTAAAACGTATTTAACTTAATAAAATAAAGAAGGCAAGTAATAGAGAAAAACTTCAATTTTCCTCAATTACTTGCCTTTTACGATGAATGTTATTCTTGGTACTAAATTTTCTTAAGCAGAACCGCTTCACCCATTCCGCCCCCGACACACAGCGAAGCAATGCCGAGTTCATGATTATCCCAATGCATTTCATTAATCATCGTGACGATAATTCGCGCGCCTGAACACCCAACTGGATGGCCTAACGCAATTGCTCCACCCCAAGGATTGACAGCACTAGGATCAAGATGAAGCAAGTCCTGACAGACAAGGGCTTGGGTCGCAAACGCTTCATTAATTTCGTAAGTATCCACGTCATCCGCCGCCATCTGCTGATTTTTTAAGAGCTTATTGATTGCATAATATGGTCCCAGACCCATCAATGCTGGATCAAGACCAACAACTGTAGATCCTTGCCACTCAGCCAATGGAGTTAATCCTAATTGATTGACTGCACTTTCAGAAGCAAGAACCAAAGCAGCTCCCCCATCATTAATTCCCGAGGCATTTCCTGCAGTCACACTTCCGTCAGATTTAAAAGCTGGTTTTAATTTTGCTAAAGCCACTAGGGAAGTATCTGGTCGTGGTGCTTCGTCAACCTTTACAGTTACAGTGGTTCGTTTCTGCTTAACTTCAACGGGCACAATTTCTGAATCGAAATAGCCTGCTTTTTGAGCTTTTACTGCACGTTGATGGCTCAACAAAGCAAATTCGTCTTGCTGGCGACGAGTAATCTGATACTTATCATTGATATTTTCAGCAGTAATTCCCATTGGATAACCGCCATAAACGTCATTTAAAGCATCACTTTGCATTGCATCAAGTAAGGTTCCATTCCCAAACCGATAACCATTCCGTGCTTTAGGAAGAACATATGGGGCTTGGGACATACTTTCCATCCCCCCAGCAACAATTACATTAGCCTGTCCTGCACGAATTAAACTTGCTGCCAGGTTAACACTGGACATTCCCGACGCACAGACGTCATTAATCGTTATTGCCGGAACCTGCTCACCTAAGCCAGCGGCCATTGATGCTTGACGAGCTGGATTTTGTCCCGTTCCTGCTTGAATAACATTCCCCATTAATACTTGGTCAATATCGTTTCCGCTGAGCTTTGCCTTTTCAACAGCCGCTTTAATTGCAATCGCTCCTAATTCAACTGCAGACTTTGAAGCTAACTGACCGTTAAACTTACCGATTGGTGTTCGCTGAGCAGCAACAATGTAAACCTTCTCCATTCCGATTTCCCTCCATATAAAAATAAGAGAGGACCGTGACAAGTAATTCCGTGGTCCTTTCTATCAACTATTTATTTTAAAATCAACGATTCGGAATTGCTCTTCTGGATTAAAAAGTAATTCAACAGCTTGTTGACCCAATTTGCGGGGTTGTAAGTCAACCTTCTCTTCTTGATTAATTAACATCCCCATCAACCGACTATTGTTAAAACAAATAGTTGGTAAATTAAATTCTTGTAGTTGCCGTATTAATCGTACCAGCAACAAGTCATCAACACAAACAATTGAATCGATTTGCGGATGTTGTTTAATAAAATCTTTAACTGCGGTCCCCGTTGGTGAATATCGCCAGCTAAGAGCAGGAAGGTGATGATTTTGCATACTCTGCTCATAACCTTGATGCCTATCCTGTTCAAATACCCAATTACTTGCAGATTGAAGAAAGACGGGGTGACTAGCCTCCTGATGATCCATCAGATAATCAGTCGCCGCTTGCCCTGCCGCTACGTTATCATTGTCGACAAAGCGATCTTGGGCCTTGTCTGGATGACCGATTACCACAAAATTAAGGTTATTTTGGCGCAGGTAATTAGTAATGGGGTCATCTTTAACCGTATAAAGTACTAAAAAGTTATGCACCTTGGACTGTTCGACCATCGATTTTACGCTTTGCAAAAGGTCGGCCGTAGTTGGCGCAATTGCCACAACCATTTCATAGTGAATCGGCTTTAATGCCATGCTAATTCCCCGTAATAAGTCAATATGAAACGGATTGGCAGGCGCAGTATCACTGGTTACTGGAAAAATAATTCCGACCATGTTTGACTCGCCCCGTGTTAAGTTCTGTGCATTGTAATTTGGTTGATATCCCATCTCTTTAGCAATCGTCGCTATTTGTTGTCGTGTTTTTTCACTAATTCGTGGATTATGGTTTAAAGCTCGAGAAGCAGTCGAAACCGATACCCCTGCTTTCTGTGCAATATCCTTAATTGTCGCCAACTAATCACCCTCTTTTGTAAATAACACGAACTCTCCTAATTCTAACAGGTAAAGCCCCATTTGGACAACTGGAATCCCTTCCATTAAGTTCAAAGCTTCTTTATAGAGCTCTAATTGTCCTCGGTAGCGATCCTTTATCCGTGCTAAATCAAAGTCGCGATAATCTTTGTTAAGGTGATCAGTTTTATAATCAACCAGAACAATGCCCTCGTCATTTTTTAAGTAACCATCAATGATTCCGTGAATTAAAATGCGTTCATCATCACTAACATTTACCCCTTTAAATAATTCATGACCATTCATAATCATTGAGAACGGCACTTCACGATGATAATCTGCGGGATGCTTTAAGATCTTTTGACCAACCTCAGTCTGATAAAAGTCCACTATTCCTTTCCGGTTGATCCGTGCTGCTACAACTGGATTGATCAGTTTTTTTCCTACTAATTTTTGAATTTCTTGATCAACAAATTCAACGTTAATCGGACCTTCATCAAGCGGAAGTTTTTGGAAAACAAGGTGAGTTGCTGTTCCAATTTCTGTTGCCACGGGTTCATGAGTAGTCTGCTGAATGAAAGCTGGAACGTCAAAGTTATTATTTAAGTAAATCCCTTGCGTCTTTACCCTTTGTTGTTGATCATAATCCCACCGCGCCATATCACGTGTGTCAGGATCTTCAAAGACTCGTTTTACATCTGTAACAGATTGGTAAGCAGTTGTTTTAGTAGCGACAAGATGGGGGTAACGATAACGCAAAATTTGATCGATCTTTTGTTCAGAAGCATCAGTTGCGACTGTATTGTTCTTTTCCGTTACATTAGCACTAGCATTTTGCCCAATTTTTGCCAATCCATCGCTAACATCAAGTGCGGTATATGTTTTTGCAATAAAGTGAGGATCAGCCGCCAAACCAGTAACTTTAGTATCAGCAAGAGTACTTTTTTCTAGCGTGACATTTCCACGACTCAATTGTTGCGCGTTGAATTCTGGATAACGAGCTAGTGCAAGGCCAACCCAGTCCATAAATGAATTTGCAGTGATCCGTGGTTGCGGGCCAATTAGTAAATTCTTACTCTGATATGCTTTCTGCCACCGTTGCCATGAACCAACAAGACTCTGTGTCCGCATTTCTTCATTAAAGGATCCCGTAATAATTAACCGCTGTTCTGCGCGGGTCAATGCAACATAGAGAACCCGAAGATCTTCTGCTCGTTCGCCGCGCTGGATCTCTTCAATCACTGCTTGTCGTTGCGGCGTGTCATAAATGACCCGTTGATCATCCATGTAACGAATTCCTACCCCCGCAACAGCATCGACAACTGTATTTTCACGAACTGCTCCTTTGTTAAAGCCATGTGTGGCATCAATTAGAAATACCACAGGGAATTGCAGACCCTTACTTCCGTGAATCGTCATAACATTAACCGTATTTGCAGTTAACTGTGTCGGTGCTACGCCTAAATCTTTATCATGTTCCTGCATTTTCTCAATAAAGCGAATAAATTGATAAAGACCTTTAAAACTGCTTTGTTCATAAGAGTGTGCACGTTGATAAAGGGCATGGAGGTTTGCCTGTCGTTGGTGGCCTCCTGGCATTGCTCCAACGTAATCAAGATAACCTGTTTGGTCATAGATCTGCCAAATCAAGTCAACAAGGGTTTGCTGTTGGGCTGTTTGTCGAAAAACACGAAGCAAGCCTAAGAAGTGGTCTGCTTTTTCATAGAGGGCACTTACCTGTTCAGAAGTAAGGAGCGATTGATGGTGAAGAGCCTTTCGCTGGTAATTACCCATAAATGATTGCAAGGCAGCGTAGTAATCAACAGATCGATTCTGAAGACGGATAAAAGCTAATTCTTGGTTAGTTAACCCGACAATCGGCGATCGCAAAACAGCAGCTAATGGAATATCCTGTTGTGGATTATCAATTATCTTCAACAAGGACATCATTACTCGCACTTCAGTAGCTTGAAAATAACTTTCAACATCGTGAACTGTCAATGGAATATTAAGTTTATTAAACTCTTCCATCAATGAATTATTAATTGCCTTTGTCCGCTCAAGCAAAACAATATCACCGTACTGAATTGGATGCATCTGTCCATCTTCTGGATGAAAAATTAACTCTTGATTTTCGACCATCTGCTTAATTCGCATCCCGATCATCCGAAATTCTCCAGCTAATTTATCATCCTCATGTTCAACATCTTCTTTTTCTGGATCAAGGGCATTGGCGTCATACAGTAACACTTCTGTTGGGTGAACCTTATTATCTTGATTTTCTTCGTAATAAGTTGCCGCATATTTTAAATGGGCATCTTCGTCATAATCAATTTCACCAACTTCCCTATCCATCAGTTGTTCGAAAAGGATATTGGTAAAGCTCGTCACATTAGTCATCGACCGGAAATTTTCTCCTAAAACAATCGCTTCCCCGTCGTTACCTTGACGATAGTTTTGATATTTCCCAAGAAATAATGTTGGATCAGCTTCACGGAATCGGTAAATCGATTGCTTAACATCCCCTACCATAAATAGATTCTTGCGTTCAGGAGATGTCAATTTCATCAAAATACTTTCCTGAAGGCGGTTCGTATCCTGGTATTCATCAATCATAATTTCTTGATAATGATTTTGCAGATCTTTGACGAGGGTTTGCCAGTTTGGCTGGTCGTCTGGTGGCGTTAAAATAGCGTACGCGTAGTGTTCCAAGTCACTAAACTCAAGGACATGCCGATTTAACTTGGTTTGTTGATACCGTCGACGGAAATTAATCGTTACCGCACTCAATTCGCGTAAAAGTTCCTGGGCATTCGTTGAAATTAATCGAAATTGGTCTTCACGATAATTAAAGAAGCGATCAACCAACTGATCAAATTGCTTTTTTATCCCAGTTCGAGTACTTCCCAGTGATTTATATACTTCTTCAGCTAGCTCATCGTCTTTCGGCTTGCCGCCCATTCGTGCAAATTTAGCATTAGCAAATAAGTCCCTAATAGTATTCCAGGTAGGTGGTTGCAATAAGTCTAAAAACTCCTGCATCATCTGCTGGTCTTTTTGCAATGAATCAACAGTTTTAGCGTCTAATTGACTTTCAGTTGCTTTGCTTAACAAGGCTGTAAATTGATCACGGAAAGTCGTTAGCTCAGTTAGCAATTCTTCTTTTGCAATTGGTTCCTGTGCTTCCTGCTTTCCCAAGTAAATACTAACTGTTTGTTCCCACTGCTTCTTTAGCTGATTACGCTGCTTTTGAATGTCTTTAAATACATCAATCCGTGGATCATCTGCCGCTGGTCGTCCCCGAAAACTACCAAATTTTTGCTGCGCCATCATTTGACAAACATCACTGACGGTAATCCCCCCGAGTGAAGAAAGAAGTTGATGCATCAATTCTTCATCACTTTTAATAACTTCGGCTGCTTGATCTAGACCGTTGTCACTAGCTCTTGTTACTAATTCACGATAATCTTGAATGAACTGATTGAGCTTTTCGATAACCAGGGGCTTTAGCTGTTGTTGATAAAAATTAGATTCTAATAGTGAGCCAGACCCTAAATCATAATTATCTGGTAATTTTTGGAGCCACTTTTCGGGATCAGGTTGGGCATTAGCAATTTCATATAACCGTAAAATCAAGTCGTTGAGTCCTTGGTCATCACGGTCACTAGAAAAGTTGAGGACTAGTTCGCTAAAGGAAGCTCTGCCCGGAACTTTTTCTTCAGCATTTTTATACAGTTCTTCACTAACTTCATGCCAGACATCTTCTTGAAGTAATAACCGCTCTGTTTCATCAGTTAAGAGCCGAAATTGTGGATCAAGGTTAATCAAGTAATAGTACCGCTTTATTAACTTTAAACAAAAAGCATGAATTGTACTGATATCTGCAGCCACAAGCCGGTTAATTTGATTACTCATCCGGTCACGTAAATCTTTGGGATTAGCTGAATCTTGTACTATTTTCTGCAAGGCTGCCCTGATTTTATCCCGCATATTCTTTGCTGCGGCGTCCGTAAATGTTACGAGCAGCATTCGATCAATGCTTTGCCCTTCTTTAATCAATTCAATTGTCCGATTTACTAGCACAGCCGTTTTTCCTGATCCCGCGGAAGCTGAAACTAGGATATTTTCGCCACGGTCATTTATCGCCTTGGATTGAGCAGGCGTTGGTTTAAATCCAGCCATTACTTCTTATCCTCCTCATCATCGTCTTGAACTGCATTATCAAATGCTTCTTTTGCTAAATTAGGATTTAGGTCGCGGTAGTTTTGCTGGTCAAGCATATTATCAAACTGAAATACGTCTAAAAAGTCACTGTAATCAAGTCCTGTACGACGGTTGCTTCCAGTTAATAACCGGTAAGGATTCAGTTTCAAGTCACCACTCAAAATTTGATTACCCGCATTAATCACAAGTTCCTTATTCATGTTTTGCAACCAATCAAGTTGCTGCGGCGTAACGAGAAGCGCTTCTTTATTAGCTTTAATTTTTCCATTCTTATATTCCTTAAGGGGGTATAAGAATGCCTGTTTATCTAAACTCTTATCTAACTCCCGCAATAATTGTGGATCATTCAAGAGGATTCCCTTGTATTGGTGCTCTTTTAATTTCAAATCATCGAGGGAACTTTTCTTTAACTCGGCAGCCTTAATTGTCGGATTATTCAAACGAAGATATAATGCCCCTGCCAGTCGTGAATTATTCGTTTCCAATTCAGCTAAGTTTGCCTGTAACCCATTAAGGTAGGTTAAAAGTTGGAGAGAGAGCCCATAATAAGCCGAAGTGAGGTCAAAAAGATGATTACTCGACTTATAGTCAACAACCGTCAAGAAATTGTCGTTTCCTTGCTTAAGATTATCGATTCGGTCAATTCGTCCCCGCAGATAAATATGATGATTATCTTTAAGCGGATAATCAAGAGAGCCAAGGTTGCCCGGCTGCTGGTTACCAATTCTTCCAAACTGAACTTCGGTTTTAACTGGTTGTGAGCCGGTATATTCAGCTTGGCGGCATAATGTAATTAACATTGTTTTAACAATTGCGGTTAATTGTTGATATTGGAATTGGGCTTGGGCTGAAGAATTAATGAGACGCAATAAAGTTGGCTGATTCTTTTGAGCTGTAACTAATGCATGGTCAATCAGCTGGTCACGTTGCATCTGATTATCTTTGTGGGCAAGATCTGCAAATGACGAATTATTTTCTCGAATTGTTGTAACAAAAGTCTCCATCGCTTTATGGAAGAAGGTGCCGATACGGTCATTAGATAAGGTTAACTCATCTCGTTTTTGCAACCGTAAACCATACTTAAGGAAATATTCGTACTGATTAATATAAAAATCTTGTAATTGCGAGATTGAGGCATATAATACCCGTCCACGCTCATCATCGGGTGCCGTTCGGAGATAAAGTGCCTGAGCCAATTTATTTCCCAGGGAATCAATCTTGTTTTGATAATGAAAGCCCGCAGCAACTAAAGATAGACGCTGACCTAGTGATATTCCTTCTGCTTGAACCTTAGTATCTGCTGATTGTTGCCATTGCTTAGCTAACTTAACCAACGATTCAGCAACTGTTTGCCATCCAACGGGCATAACCGGTTGACGATCAATGCCAACTCCTTGCTCATCACGAATTTGCCGGCTAACTTCGACTAACCGGTTTATTGTTGCGAGTGGGGCACTTACAAAATCAATAGCATTCTCTTGTCCGGCCTTGCTAGTAGCTAATGGATATTCACAAACAGGTTGACCAAAGTAGCGAGCCATATCATGCATATATGGCGATATACTGAGTTCCTTATCATCACTATCAGTTTGCGGTGCCGAGAAAATCAACTGTTCCTTAGCGTTCATAAAACCAGTATAGTGAATAAATGGCTCATCAATCAGTTGGTCAATTGCCGTTCCAGGAAGGTATTGGAAATCTTCATCAAGATAAGCACTCAAAACATCCTTATCTTGGTCAGTTAGCAAACTATCACTTTCTTGCATTTCTGGCATCACATCATCAGTCGATCCAATCATAAAAACTACTTTTCGATTTTCACTTTGGACAATTCCCGTTTCAGAGACTACCACTTGATCTAACGTTGCCGGAATCTGGGAATACTGGGCAGCCGCAAACCCTGCCTGGAGCAATTCACTAAAATCTGCAAGGACCTCACTAGTTCCATCCCGTAGTTCTTGTTGGCCCAAGATTTCCACATATTCTTGGAGAATTTGGCAAAAGGTAGTCCAGACTTGTTGTGGTTGACGCGCAAGGTCTAAATCTCGGGTACTTTGGTATTGTTGCCAAGCGTATAACCGGTCTGTAACTCCCATAGCGGCCAAGAACTGGTATAACGCAGTGGCAAGTTCTTGGCCTGATTGTGCTTGTTTAAACTGGTCGAAAACTGGCAATAAGTGATTCGCAACAAAATCTTTTACAAGGGCTAACTGGTCATTTAATTTTTTCAACCGTGATTGCGCATATTTTGGATCTGTTAGGTTCGTTCCGGGTGCCTGCCATAATTGCTTAATCTTTTCTGGATCATTAGTTGTCCAAGCACTTTTTCCTTCAATTGCCTGCTTAAGGCACCAATTCTCAGTGGCGAAAACAGCTGCTTGGAAATCACTTAGCCCCATCAGATCGCCAGTGCCTGTCCGTGGAACAAGTAACCATGTCTTCAGCAATTGGATGATATCTGCTGTTCGATAGCCCCGTTGCGGTAATTCTAATAATGTCGTAAGAAGTGTTACTAGTGGATGGTTATCCATCAAGCGTTCATGGTCATTAAAAACTGGAATATTATGTGCCGCAAAAACTGGTTCAATCATTGTCTGATAGCCGTCAAGGTGGCGACTAAGAATAAGAAAATCACGATAACGATATTTACCACTAGCAACTAATTGGCGAATCTTGGTGGCCACATTATTCAATTCAGTCATCCGATTGGTAGTTGTCATAAATTGAATATTTGGGGGACAAGAAAGGTCTTCCCGCTCGCTGGGGCCAATTGGTTCGCTTGCATAACGCTTAAAATACGAATCAACTTGTTGTAATTCCGCACCAACACGAGGAGTCGTCGCAAACGCTACATTTTGCAAAACCTTTACTTCTTTTTGATGCATTTGACCAAATTTCCACAAACGGTGAAATTGCATCGCGGAGGAATAAAACAAGTTATTTTTAGGAGGAAGTTCCTGGGGATTTGGATGGTTCTGATCTGGATATCCACGATCAAGAGTTAAAGAAATAGTTGTCGATGCGGCATTCGTAATTAATGCATCCACTACCTGTTGCTCATTTGCAGTAAACTGAGCAAAACGGTCAATAAAGAAGTGCATCTTAGCAGCTTCTGGTGATTTTTGAAGGTAAGACACTAATTGCCGATATAACTCACTATTACCAATGTACCGGTCCCGTAGCCGATCTTCATAAGCATGATATATAATCTCAACATCATGCATTTTAGCAAGCCACGCCTGATTAGCTGCTGGGTCATTCGCAGACTTCACCCGGGAAATAATATCAGTTAAGTCATCGGCGGTTATGTTAGCATTTTTTAATTCTTCAAGCTGAGCTGTCATCTTTTGAATAAAGCCAGGTTGTTTTACTTCGCTTGCATATAAACGGAGCTCACTTGCCTGTTCTTGAACAACTTGGGAAGTGAGCATCGCCATCCCGATTTTAGAAAGGTGTTGTTTTTGAAAAGCTGGAGTATCTCGTAAAAGGTACCAAGCAAGCCGGCTAAACGAAAGTACCTGTATGCGTGAAGAGGCGAATCTGTCACTTCCGCTAAATCCTTGACGATCACGAAGACCAGCAAGGACATTAATTTCAGTTTCAAACTTAATATGGTTAGGCACCAAATAATAAAAGCTCTCATCAGCAGATGCATTCTTTATCTGGTCAACTAATTGATCAATCAACACTTGCTGATGATCCATCGCTGCTGTTCCTAAAACAAATCCCAGGGTTCCCATAATCTTTAATCCTTTCTATCGCCTAAATTACTCCTCTAATTTTATCATAAAACGAACATATATTCTTTAACTAAAAACGGGAGCGAGACAGAAGTCACTCGTGACTTCATTTTCGAGTCCCCGCAAGCAACAATAGGCCTTCAGCGTTCGACTTTGCCGGACGCTGAAGGCCATTGTTGTACTGCGCTGTTCGTATTTTGTGGAAGTGACCTAACTTATGTCACAGCTCCGTTCTATCATTATAAAATTGGGGACAGCAGACGTGACACTGTTTGCTTAAACTTCAACCAGCGTGGTTGCTCTGCAAACATTGCTGGTGTAATCACCCGACAGTTACGAATATCATTAACAAAAATTCGCTCAAGATCGTCTACCGTATTTTGATTGTAAATAAAGGCATTAATTTCGAAGTTTAATTTAAAACTCCGAAAGTCAAGGTTAGCAGATCCAACAGAAGCCATCCGACCATCAATCATCATTGTTTTGGCATGAAGGAAACCTTTTTGATAGTAATAAATTGTTACACCATGATTAGCGAGCTCACGAGCATAATACTGCGTTGCCCGATATACAAAAGCATGATCTGGCATTGAAGGAATCATTATCCGTACATCGATTCCTGAATGAGCTGCCACTTTTAACGCATCCAATATACTATCGTCGGGGATCAGATAGGGAGTTTGGATCCAAATATGGTCCTGCGCTGCATTAATTAGACGTAAGTACCCCATTTTAATTTTTTCCAATGGCGCTTCAGGACCACTAGAGACAGTCTGCAATGCAACGTCCCCATGAACTCTAATTGGTTGAAAGTAAGGATGGTAATGCACAATCTTATCTTCATCCTTTTTCATTGATGCATTCCAGTCGCCGATAAACCGTCGCTGAAGACCATAAACACCACCACCGACAATTCGAAGGTGGGTATCACGCCATGGACCAAATTTAGGAACGCGTCCTAGGTATTGATCGCCAACATTAAAACCACCAACATACCCAATCTCACCATCAATAACAACGATTTTCCGGTGGTCACGGTAGTTTATCCGAAAATCAAAGAAGTTACTTCGCGACATCAGGAACGGGGCCGCATAACCACCGACTTCACGTAAATGATCATAAAAACTTGGCCAGACTCCCATCGACCCCCATGAATCGTAGAGAACTCGCACTTTTACTCCCTCAGCGGCCTTTTGTTCAAGTAACGTCCGTAATTCATTACCAATTTGATCATTATAAATTGTATAAAACTCAATATGGATACTCTTTTTTGCTGCTGCAATATCATCAAACATTTTCTTAAAAAGCGCATTACCATTTGTAAAAATATTAACGGCATTGTGCCGCGTTAAAAATGAGTCATCAATACTTTGAAAAAGCATGATGGTCCGCCGATAAATCTGGACGATTTGATCTTTAGGCTTCGGCATATTGATGAATTGTTGCTTCTGCCTTTCTAGTGCTTGTTTTAATTTTAGTTGCGTTTGGGATTTTATTCGGGCTAATTGTTTATGTGGTAATTTTCGTCCAAAGAATGCATATAATATAAAGCCAAAACCAGGAATCAGCGTTAGCACCAATAACCATGCCCAAGTTGCAGCAATATCCCGCTTTTCACGGAAAACAGTATAAATGGCCGCAATTTCATTGACGAGAATAACCAGTAGCAAACACCACCAAATAATTGTCCATGTTAATGCCATCGCTTATCCTCCATTCATTTCATTGCTTTTCATTCTAACGCAAACCACTTCTTTCTGAAATATAATCTCGCTTATTTTCTCCGCTGAATAAGGCTAAATGTCGTACAATAGAAATATTATTAATCAGGGGAGGATAATAATGGCAGAAATATATTTACGACGCGCCCAGCTTCAAGATTTAACGGCGATTATGAAAATAATTGATGATGCAAAAGAGCTTCTAAAGAAAAATGGTAGTCCGCAATGGCAAAACGGTTATCCAGATCAGGAAACCTTTACTCAAGATATTGTGATGCAAACAAACTGGATATTAATTAATGATAATAAAGTAGTGGCTACTGCGACTCTTCAACTTACACCCGAACCAACCTACCGCAACATTACACAGGGACAGTGGCAACAACCAGATGAGCCTTATGCTACCATCCACCGGGTAGCTATCAGCAGTAATTATCGGGGCCAAGGACTTAGTAAATTGCTATTTTCTAACTTGCTAACAGTTGGCCAAATGCAAGGAATTAAGAATTTTCGAGTTGATACTCACCGCAGCAATAAAGCGATGCAGCACATTGCCGAAAATTTTAACTTTAAGAAACGAGGAATCATTAAAGTTAATGACCAAAATAATCCCGAGCGATTAGCCTATGAACTAAACTTAGGAAGCCATCATAAGCTTACCCGAATCAATAATAATTTTATGCAACCATTGATTGATAAGCTATAGGATACAAAAGAGAATAACAGTTTAAAATAACAAAGAGGTTGGGATATCCCCAGCCTCTTTGTTGTATTTATTAATCGTTTCGGATTAGTTGTGGCGCTTCTTTGAACTGTAAGTGATACCAAGTGTACCAAGTAATGCAGTGGCAGCTAAAGCAACAATTGACATAGAAGATTGATCAACCTTTTGTGATGATTCACTCTTCTTAGCAGGAGTTTGCTTCTTAGCAACAGTACCAGCTTTTACAACTGACTTCTCACTATTGTCTGCTTTAGTGGCTTTGTTATCAGCAGTAGAAGCAACCGATGTTTGTGTACCATTATTTGTAGTAGCAGCAACTGCAGTGGTTTGTGTTACAACTGGAGCTGAACTTTCATTACTCTTAACAGTGTTTTCAGCAGCATGATTTACTGTAGTAACAACTGGTGCAACCGCAATAGGTGTTTGTGTAGCTGTCTTTACAATTGATGGTGCTGAAACAGTTTGAACACGTCCAGTAGTTTCAGCTTGTAGAGGGTTTGAAGCTGTTGGGAAGGCAACAGTATCAATATTACCGTCATTAGCAACTTTCACTGCTGAAGGAAGGACAACAGTATTATTTGCTAAACGAACTTCATTAGCTCTCTTAGCATTTTCACGCCGTTGAATAGCTGCTAATTGAACATTGAATTGTTCAGCAAGTTTGTTATAAGCAGCCTTATTTTCAGCCTTTAGTTCAGCAAGAACAGCATCACCATGAGCAATAACTGCTTGGTGTTGATCTTGTAATTGCTTGATTTGTGGATCAACGCTTGGAACAAGTTCATTAATCTTAGCATCAAGCTTTACATTTTCAACTTTCTTGATGTTGGCGATCTTAGCGTCACGATCAGCAGCAAGTTTTTGAGCAGCTACTTGGTCTGCCTTTACTAAGTTTTGGTAGGCACTGTCTAATTGAGCTTTGTAAGCTTGAAGATTAACAACTCCAGTAGCCTTAAGGGCAGCGTCACGAACACTAGCTGCCTTAGTAACTGCAACATCATAGTTAGCCTTTACTTGAGCCTTCGCATCATTATATTGTTGTGCAAGCTTATTTAAGCTAGCCTGGTGGGCACTAGCTAACGCATCAAGGGATTGTTGTGCTTGTGCCTTAACATCAGCTAATTTTTGTTGTTCGCTAGCAGTAGCTTTTTGCACATCAGTAGCAGTTGGCGTAACTGTCTTTGTGCCTGGTACCTTATTAACGTGATATTGAGCAGTCTTAATAGTATTTAATTGCGCATCAACAGTTGAAGTACCCCATACATTACGGTTTTGAACTTCTTTAGTTAAGTTAGCATCATAATCAATGTTAAATCCGACATGATCAAACGTTACAGCATATGATGGGTTCTTGCGATCAGAAACACCTGATCCATTCTTAGCAGTCATTTCATCAGTCAACTTTTGGAAACCAATTCCCACAGTCCGAACACCAGCACAAAGAAGGTTAACTGCATGTCCACCGATGTGTGTTGGGTTTACTAATTCACCATAGTACATACCCTGCATTGAGTTGTAGAGATTAATAGCGTAATTAAGAAGGGTTGGCGTTCCAGCTTGCATAGTAGTTAAGTTTTCGTTAACGTCAGTGTAAACTGTCTTACCATTGAATTCACTTGTTAAATTCTTTTTCAAGTTCTTGGTTGCATCATTAATAACGCTAGTATAAGTTGCTTCGGCAGGCATTCCACTGCTGATAACAGTATGGCTATTATTATCAATATTGTACTTTGTCCGGTTAGCAACAACTTGATTTGCAATGTTATCAGTAAAGTCAGTACTTACTAAATCAACTGGAGCAACGTTTACAAAACCATCATTCTTATTAACCACATTGTAAAATTCACGGTAGTTTTGGAAAACATTGTTACGGAAACCATTTTCCCATGAAAGAGCTAATGCCCGTAATACTTGAACTTGGTCAGCCGTTAAACCATCAGCAGAAACTTTTTCTGAATGGTCATTTTTAGCATCATAGCTTAATAGACCTGGTTGGAAGTCTAATGGCATTTCCGAAATATCATGTGGAGTTGATTCAGCAGCCTTGTTTGTGATTACAGCACTATCAGGGTATTCACCATAGTAAGTATTAGCAAATTCAGGATAAGTATAATCAGATACAGGAATAGCACCATTATAACCACGAACTTCTAGATGAATTCCATATTTTGTTACATAAGCAGGAACTTTAACATCTGTTTGTGGTTTAGCAACTCGACCAGTAACGGCAACATCATTAGTAGTTGCGACTTCATATGGCTTGTTAGCATTAGCAGTTGCGGATGCAAGAGATGCTTCAGCATTTTTAATATTTTCTGCATTAGTTGCTTGTTGAGCAGATAGCTTACCTTGGTAAGTATCATTTTCCTTAGCAACAGCTGAGTTGTAATTATTGGCAGCAGCCTGTGCTTGGCTTGTCTGCGTATTAGCGGCATCACTTAAAGCCTTTTGATATTGTGCATTGATATCAGCAACAGCTTGTTGATTTTCAGCAGCTTGATTAACAGCTTGTGCGTACTGTTGATCATTTGCTGCACGTTGAGTGGCTTCGTTTTGTTGTTGTGTGTTAATTTGTTGTTGGTATTCAGCATTAGCAGCTGAAGTTTGTGCTTCAATAGAAGCAGCAGTAGAAGCTTGTGCTTGTGCAATAGCACCGGCTTGTTCTTGTTCTAGAGCAGCATGACTAGCTTTTAATTGATCAATTTGTGCGTTGGTTTGTGCAAGATCCGCAGCATTTGATTGCTCGTTGGCCGTAGCTTGTTGAGCTTCTTTACTATCATTAGCTGATTGCAATTGTGCAAGTTGCTGATCAGCAGTTGCTCGAACTTGGTCGTAAGTAACTTGGTCATTACTTACTTGTGCATTGTTTTGACTATTATCAGCGTGTACATCTGTCGTTGAAGTGGTGGTAACGACACCTGCTGTCAAGATTGCCCCCGCAACCAAAGCAGTTGAACGCCAATTATTTGTATTCGAATTTCTCATTTTAATAAACCCCCGTTTATGAAAAAATACTCAAAAGAAAATAAATTATTCATGCAAGGTTTATTGCTTAACGACTTAACAGTTTCTACTATATCAAGGTTTTGAGGGATTACAAGAGAGGCAATTTCCGAAAAGATCATTTTCGCATTTTAACTATTCACCCGTTAAGTTGCTTCACTTATTAGCGAAATAGCCATTCATTAATCAAACGAAAATCAAACGAATATTTTTGCAACTATGGTTGAAATGCCTTTATATCAATATTTAATGGCTAATCAAGCAATTAGCAAATAGTATGTATCAACATTTCATTTTTGTTGTTTAAAACTATTTGAAAAAGCCCGTAAAAAATTTAATTTTTTTCAAATCTGTTCCTGCGATAATTATAAGTTACTAAACGAATTTATCTTTACACTAAAATCCACAAATTATTACCGTCTCATTTTGCCCAAATGTCTTATTTAGAGACAACTGTGAAAGAATGATACAGATAAAGCGGGGTAATAAACAATCACTATTCAGCCCTTATTTAACAGCTGGTAATTCGAACAAACGTTGATATAATAGCACTTATGGTCTATTGATTATTTAACTAATCATAATTTGCTAATATATTTGTCGTCTGAATAAATGGATTGATAAGCCAATCACCAAAATAGACTATTTTTTCACTTATTTTTGTCTATTTTTTCGATATTTTTAGGCAATTCGTTTTAAAAGAGAGTCTCCTTAATCCCAATAATTTTATGCATAAAATCAGATCTTACCATCAATTTTCAACTATCCTAATTAGTTTTTAGCCTCCATAGTGATTGCCTAGATCATTAATAATGTTTATTATTTAAAGCAAAAAGAGACATAGGTTAACTCATTTCAGAGTCATCCTATGTCTTTTTCTACATTAAAGGAAAATTACTTTTCGTCTTTCTTATCTTCGTCAGACTTCTTGTCTTCTTCCTTCTTATCGTTTTTTTCTTCATCCTTTTTTTCAGATGGTGAGGTATATTCTTTACTATCGTCTTTTGAGGCGTCCTTAGCGTCAACAATTACAAGTTGGCCATCCTTCATTTCAGCAACAAGGTTCTTTGCATCGAGGTGGTCAAGGTAGTAATCAGTTACCTTATCACGGATTTCACGTTCGATAACCCGACGAAGAGGACGAGCACCCATGGCTTCATCGTAACCTTCATCAATAAGGTATTGCTTTGCAGCATCAGTAACCTTAACATGCATTCCCTTCTTAGCTAATGTCCGGTTAACTTCAGCAAGCATTAAGTCAACGATTTGCTTCAAGTCTTCCTTAGTCAAACTGTGGAATTCAACAATGGCGTTGAACCGGTTCAAGAATTCAGGACGGAAGTAAGCAGTCAACTTCTTAATTAAGTCTTCTTCATCTTCGTTCCGACCCATCTTAACTGGAGCATCGTTGGAGTAGCCGGCGTTTGATGTAGCAATGATAACAGTATTCTTAAAGTCAATAGTATTACCTTGTCCATCAGTTAAGCGACCATCATCAAGTACTTGAAGCAAGAGGGTGATAACTTGTGGGTTAGCCTTTTCAATTTCATCAAGAAGAATAATTGAATAAGGGTGACGACGAACCTTTTCAGTCAAGGTATTACCGTTGTCTTCATAACCAACATAACCAGCAGTAGCACCGATCATCTTAGATACAGCTGTCCGGTCAGAGTATTCAGACATATCTAACCGAATAATATCGTCTTTGCTGCCAAACATATCAAGGGCTAATTGCTTAGCAAGTTCAGTCTTACCAACACCAGTAGGTCCAACAAAGAGGAAACTACCAATTGGTGAATCGCCTTCGTCAAATCCAGCACGGTTACGACGAATAGCACGAGCAACTGCTTCAACAGCTTTGTCTTGGCCAATAACCTTGCCTTCAAGCCGCTTGTCCATGTCCTTTAGACGTTCAACGTCACTAGCACCAATCTTTGAAACTGGAATTCCAGTAATTTGTTCTACAGCCTTAGCAACATCTTCTGGAGTAGCAGTAACCTTTTCAGATTCAGAGTTTTCGCTCAATTGCTTCTTCAAGTCAGCAATCTTTTCCTTGGCATCTTGAGCAG
This sequence comes from Limosilactobacillus sp. DJ3M12, assembly GCF_947381695.1. NCBI lineage: Bacteria > Bacillati > Bacillota > Bacilli > Lactobacillales > Lactobacillaceae > Limosilactobacillus > Limosilactobacillus sp. DJ3M12. The sequence goes on from NZ_CANCWY010000013.1 coordinate 49,263, forward strand.
CCTTGTAATCTTCTTTCTTAGCAGCAGCTTTTTGCTTCTTTTCTTCTGCTTCGATATCTTTTTCAATTGCCTTAGCATCACGTGCAGGATGCTTTGCTGCTAAGTGAGCAGCAGTCATATCGATTAAGTCGATAGCCTTGTCAGGTAATGCACGTTGTGGCATGTATTGAACAGAGTAATCAACAGCAGCTTGGAGAACGTCATCTGGTAACTTTACATTGTGGTGACGTTCGTACAAGTCACGGATACCTTTAAGAATAGCTACAGTATCAGCCTTGCTTGGAGCATTAACAGTAACAGCATTGAACCGCCGTGCTAATGCAGCATCCTTCATAATAGTGTTCCGGTATTCATCTTGAGTAGTTGCACCGATAACTGTTAGTTCACCACGGGATAATGCTGGCTTAATAATGTCAGACATACCCTTAGAACCACTAGAATCACCAGTTGAACCGGCACCGATAATTTGGTGAATTTCATCAAAGAAGAGGATAATGTTTCCAGCCTTCTTGACTTCATCAACCAACTTTTGCATGTTTTCTTCAAAGCTACCACGGTATTGGGTACCTGCTTCAAGACCAGAAATATCGATACTGATAATTTCCTTGTCCTTGATAGCAGCTGGTACATCGCCGGAAACAATTGCTTGTGCTAATCCTTCAACAACAGCAGTCTTACCAACACCAGCGTCCCCAACTAATACAGGGTTGTTCTTTGTCCGCCGGCTTAAAATTTCAGCTGTTTCTTGGATTTCCTTGTTCCGACCAATAACAGGGTCAAGTTCATGTTCACGAGCTTCTTGAGTTAAGTTTCGACCTAACTTGTGTAAGATACTGTCCTTACCTGCGTTAGGTTGAGGGCCAGGTTGCCCACCTTGTTGAGGATTTGCACTGCCTGGCAATTGACCAGTTCTACGATATTCAGCAAATTCTTCTGGTGTCACTTCACGACCATTGATTAGGTAACGCCGATTATCAGAATTGAAACCATTCATGCCACCCATTAATTGATTAAAGATGTCATTCATGTCGTTGTCAAATGGATTCATTGGGTTTTGAGCCATATGCAATCCCTCCTCAATTAAATATACTATTTTGTTTTCTAAGTTTCGTAGTCTAAGTATTCTAGAAGTTAAAAGTTAACGCATTTAACTTCCTGTGGCTACAGCAAAGCCACAATCTCATTCGAGGTAATGCTCTTCTAGTTCTTTAAGGACCTTCCACATGCTCTTGTCCTGAGCACGAGCCAAGGCATCAAGATCACGCAGGTTAAGCGAGGTCGAACTAGACTGTGGTTTGTTAAACGATTTGTGTAAAGTCGTGTAGCCGTAACCGGAACGCTTGGAAACTTGATAAATGGTCAAGTGGTTAACTTCCAAATAATGTTTGATGTCGATCCGCATTGCTACTCACTTCCTTTACGATTAATATTATATCACATTTGTGGAGTAAGACAACAAAAAAGACACGAAAAAATAAAAAAAATTGTAGAATATAATTTTAATATCAAACTAAAGGCGAACTAATAATCACAAACATTTTCAAACTTTGTTATATTTACATTTGTAACCAATAAATATTTTTGTAATTAATAGTTTTTCTCAATCAACGCTTGACAAAAATTAAAAAATGATTAGAATTATTAATAATCAGTTAATCAAAAGGAGGACACAATGATGATCACTGCGACAATTCACTTGAATCAAGCGTATGTCTTCTGGTTTAGCGCGATTACCGTCCGCTAACCAGCAGTGATTTTGTCATTGTGATGTTCCCGGATGACCCCCAAACATCCGAGAGCCTCTTTTATACTCATTCCAATCTGATCAAGAAGCCTTGGATGTTATTCCTATAGCATTCAGGGCTTCTTTTATTTCTAAATCTACATACTATATAGGAGGAATTTATCATGCCAGCTACTAAAAAAGAAATCCTTAATCGTCTTAACAATAATTTCACTAAACTCACTCCTGGTGGAATCCGCGAATTTGATTATCAGGTAAGCTCAATCCCTGACATCATTAAACTAACATTAGGTGAACCAGACTTTAATGTACCAGCCGCGATGAAGCAGGCCGCAATCGATAGCATCAATGCCAATGATTCACACTATGCCCCGGGAAGTGGAACCTTAGCACTACGCCAAGCCATCGCTCATTTTATGCAAGATCGTTACCAGCTAGAATACGATCCAGAAAACGAGATTGCGGTTACAGTTGGTGCAACAGAGGGAATTTTCGCTTCTCTTTCTACCATTATTAATCCTGGCGACGAAATTATCATTCCAACCCCAACTTTCCCCTTCTACATGGCTGTCACAAAGATTCTTGGTGGGATTCCGATTGAAGTTGATACAAGCAGCGATGATTTTATTCTCACACCCGCAAGACTCCAAAGCGTCCTAGAAGAACATCCTAACGCAAAGGGACTAGTTCTTAACTACCCCTCCAACCCAACTGGTGTTACTTACACCCAAGATCAAATTAAAGCATTAGCCGATACGGTTAAATCAACTAACCTGATTGTAATTGCAGATGAAATTTACTCGGAACTTGTTTACGGAGCTACTCATACTTCAATCGCTAATTACATCCCCGAACAAACGCTAATTTTAAATGGTGCCTCAAAGTCACATGCAATGACTGGGTACCGCATTGGTTTTATCGCTGGGCCGCAAGAATTGATGAAATCAGTCAGTGCCATTCACGCGATGTTAGTAACCGCTGCTTCTAATCCAGCAATGGCCGCTGCAGTAGCCGCATTTGGTACTAACGAAGGAAAAACAGCTACTCAAGAAATGAAAGATGCCTATGAGCAACGACGAGATTTTGTTGTTAATAACCTCCAAAAATTAGGGTTCAAGCTGATTAATCCTCAAGGAGCCTTCTACGTATTTGCCAAGATTCCTGAACAATATGGTAATGATGACCTTAAATTTGCGACAGATCTTGCCAATGAAGGAAAAGTTGCTGTAATTCCTGGTTCCTTCTTCGGTGCTGGCGGTCAAGGTTACGTCCGAATCAGTTACGCCACCAGTATGGAAAATCTAACCAGAGCTCTTGATAACATTGCAGCCTTCATTAATAAGGAGGATTAACATGACAAAAATCTTAATGACTAGTGTGCGGGACGATGAACAAACCGCCATTAACGAATACGCAAAAGAACATAATATCGAAATCATCACAACGCCGAAATTGATTGACGATGCTGTTGAATTAACTGCCGATGTTGATGGACTCGTGATTCAGCAACGTAGTAAAGTTCCGGCTGATATTTATGAAAAGCTCCATACCAATGGGCTCAAACAGATTGCAACGCGGACAGCTGGATTTGACATGGTCGACATTAAAAAGGCTAACGAAAATGACCTAGTCGTGACCAATGTACCAGCATATTCACCGCGGAGTGTCGCCGAGTTTGCATTAATGCAGATTTTCCGGTTGCTTCGGAAAACTTACCGCTTTGACCACCAAGTCGCCGAAAATGACTTCCGCTGGTTTAGTGATGAACAATCAACGGAAATTCATACTGCCACGATTGGAATTATTGGTGTTGGACGCATTGGCGGAACCCTGGCAAAGCTTCTTCATGCATTAGGTGCCACTGTTCTTGGTTATGACACGAATCCGCGCACTGACCTCGATGGAATTGTCCAGTTCGTTTCTAAAGAAGAATTACTAAAGCAAGCCGATGTTGTTAGTCTCCACGTCGATTTAAATCCAACTTCTAAAGATTTATTGACTGCTAACGACTTTGAAATGATGAAACCAACTGCCGGTTTAGTCAATGCTAGTCGTGGTCCAGTCGTTAATACAGCTGATTTAGTTGCCGCCCTAAAAAAGGGAACAATTGCAGCTGCCGCCCTTGATACTTTTGAAGGTGAAGAAACGGTGGCGGCCACAAATCGTCGAGAACAAGGGCTTGATGATCAGCCCCTTGTTAAAGAATTACACGAAATGGATAATGTTATTCTTACGCCTCACATTGCCTTCTTTACTAATTTAGCGGTCAAAAATATGGTGGATATTTCACTTGATGATGTGATGGCAATCCTTAATGGCGAAAAATCATCACATGAAATCACCTTATAATTGAGCACCCTCATTGACCAAAAGTATCGTCTCGATTACACTATGGGTATTAAAGGAGGGCACGGTTATGAGTAAATATAAAGTAACAGCAACTAAGACAACAACGGGGATGCAAGTTTCAGCAGGTACCCGTGGTTTTGAAATTACCTTTGATGAACCTGAAAGTACAAATACGGGGATGAATCCAGTAGAAATTCTCCTTGCGTCATTTGGTGCCTGCCAAGCAATTACTGCTCAGGCATTAGCTAAAAAACGTAACTTTGACTTACGAGCTTTTTGGGTAACAATCGAAGGTGACCTTGGCCGTGAAGACGTTGCTGATGGTAAGAATGTTCGTAAGTTTACTGAGATCCGTTACCAACCACATCTTCGCAGCAGCGAGTCTGATGAAGACATCAAGAAGTTCCTCGCTGACGTTGCCGCAAAGTGTCCCGTGGAAAACACTCTGACCTACGGAACGAAATTTGTTCAAGATGGATTTGTAAAAGTTGATTAGTTGAAAAAATGGCTGAGGAGAAAAAATTCTTCCCAGCCATTTACTTTTTAAATAAAATCTTGATAGTAGCAAAGATCCCAATAACTGTAAAAAAAATACAGATACTTTTTTTCATAAACATCGCTTGCATCCGGAATATCTAAAATCGGTGGATTATAGAATGAAGTTAGCCACCCAGTTGGTGGTAAATAAAAAACGCCATTCGGCGTGACATCAGGTATCAT
>NZ_CANCWY010000014.1:0-51728 GCF_947381695.1 Limosilactobacillus sp. DJ3M12
TGGAGGATACAGGGCTCGAACCTGTGACCCCCTGCTTGTAAGGCAGATGCTCTCCCAACTGAGCTAATCCTCCAAAAATGACCCGTGCGGGATTTGAACCCACGATACCAGCGTGAAAGGCTGGTGTCTTAACCACTTGACTAACGGGCCATATTAAATTAATTAAAAGCGGGTAACGAGAATCGAACTCGCGACAACAGCTTGGAAGGCTGTGGTTTTACCACTGAACTATACCCGCATATCAGCAACGAATATTATATTATCAAGTTATCCTATAAAAAGCAATACTTTTTTCAAAAAAAGTTTATTTCAAAAAACTAATTAATGGCTGCGTTAGTACTGCTTGTTACAAAGTAAAAATCAAATTTTGACTATAAAAAACAGCTAAGAAGATTACCTCTTAGCTGTTTAGCCAGATCGGGAAAACAGGATTCGAACCTGCGACCCCCTGGTCCCAAACCAGGTGCTCTACCAAGCTGAGCTATTTCCCGAAATAGTGCCGAGGACCGGGATCGAACCGGTACGGTTATCACTAACCGCAGGATTTTAAGTCCTGTGCGTCTGCCAATTCCGCCACCCCGGCATAATAGAACTGGCTAAGCGGAAGACGGGATTCGAACCCGCGACCCCCACCATGGCAAGGTGATGTTCTACCACTGAACTACTTCCGCAAAAGTGACCCGTGCGGGATTTGAACCCACGATACCAGCGTGAAAGGCTGGTGTCTTAACCACTTGACTAACGGGCCATTTTTAAATATATTAAACAATTTTTCTCAAAATTATTAACTCGTCTTTCACAACGTTATTAATAATACCAACTGAGCTATAAAATAGCAAGAACTTTTTAGAAAAAATTAAAAAAAGTTCTTGCTATTGTTATGTTTTCCTTCTAAAAGACAGCAAAAAGACTGAAAAAAACTCATTTCTCAGTCTTTAAAATTTATATTTTTAAATCAAATGTACCCCCTTATCAACATAAATGGTGTCGCCAGTAACTCCAGTTGATAAATTGCTCATTAAGAATGCACACACATTCCCAATTTCGCTAATAGTCACATCTTCTCCGTCAACAGTTCTTGCTTGGGACATCTTTAAAAGTTCATCATGACCTTTAATACCTGTAACTGCTAATGTCTTAACCGCGCCAGCAGAGATTGCGTTAACACGGATTCGTTTTTGTCCTAAATCCCGTGCTAAATAGCGGACACTAGCTTCAAGGGCAGCTTTAGCAATTCCCATTACATTATAGTTAGGGATAGCACGTTCTGAGCCAAAATAAGTTAAGGTAACAATACTTGCAGGATTATTTAATAGATTTAACTCATTAGCAACCTTAGCGACAGCAATAAGGGAGTAAGACGAAATATCTTGCGCAATTGCATAACCTTTGCGACTAGCACCAAGGATTGAACCAGCTAATTCTTCTCTTTTTGCAAAAGCAATTGCGTGTACAATTCCATCTACTTTTGTAAAACGTTCCTTGATAATCGTAAAGGCTTGGTCAATACTTTCATCATCTGCTACATCACATTCAATTAATTGATCTTCATCATCTACTAACCGTTGTAAGCTTTTTTTCATTCTGGAATTCTGATAAGTATAGATAACTTGGGCACCTTGTTCAGCCATCATTTGTGCACATCCCCATGCAATAGAACGCTTATTAGCTACTCCCATAACAACGATCTTTTTTCCTGTTAATATATTTCCCATATTATCCTCCTTAAAACTTTCGATAACGTTTTTTTCTGTTTGCTAGAAGTTGGTTTGGCGGTAATTCTTGCAGCTTGTTTAATCGCTTTAGTAAAACCTGCTCGATATTTTTGCAAGTTTTACGATGCTCTTCGCTTTCTGGAATAATTCCTTCGATAATCCCTTGTTTTAATAAAGCTTGCGGCACCATTTGCATTAATTCTGCCGCTTTATCTGCTTTCGTACTATCTTTCCACATGATGGAGGCAAACCCTTCAGGAGATAAAATAGAATAAGTACTGTTTTCTAACATCCATACTTCATCTCCACATGCCAATGCTAAGGCTCCCCCACTACCTCCTTCACCATAAATAATCGTGATAATTGGAATGGCAAGCTGACTTATTTGTAAAATGTTTTGGGCAATCGCACTTCCTTGCCCATTTTCTTCGGCTTCCTTGCTAGGAAATGCTCCTGCGGTATTAACAAAACAGAATACAGGTCGCTTAAATTTAACTGCTTGCTTAATTAAGCGGAGTGCCTTGCGATAACCACTAGGCATTGGTGAGCCAAAATGCTTTATGATTTTTTCTTCTGTTGTTTTTCCTCGATCAGTGGTAATGACGGTAACTGCTTGCTGATGGAAAGTAGCGATTCCACCAACGATTGCAGGATCATCCCCGCCTGCCCGGTCGCCGTGCAACTCAACAAAATCTGGGAAAACATTTTGAATAATCTCCATCCCCGTAATTTTATTGTCATTGCGAGCACGTTTAACAATCTCGCTTGCTGATAATTGTTCATTCATTAGCAACGCTCCCTGTTTTTAATAGCCATTCAAGCAGCTTTTTTTCATCTTGACGTTTTACAATTCGATCAATAAATCCATGATGCAGGATGTTTTCAGCTGATTGGAGATCAACAGGAATTTGCTGATGAATCGTCTGTTCAATAACTCGACGGCCTGCAAAGCCAACAAGTGCATGGGGCTCAGCGAGAATAATATCTCCGTCCATTGCGAAACTAGCTGTTACTCCACCAGTTGTTGGATCGGTTAAGATCACAATGTATAAAAGGCCGGCAGCAGCATGCTCATTTATTGCTTGTGAAATCTTCGCCATCTGCATTAGCGACATAATTCCTTCTTGCATCCGTGCCCCGCCTGAAGCAGTGAATAGTACTACTGCTTGACGATGGATAGTTGCATATTCAAATAAGCGCGTTATCTTTTCACCGGTAACAGTTCCGAGGGATCCCATAATAAATGTTGGATCCATAATACCTAGTGAAAATAGCTGATCATTAATTGAAGCTTCACCAGTTAGGACTGAATCATTCAGCTTAGTTTGTCTTTGAAGTTTGCTGATTTTTTCTTGGTATCCAGGAAAATGTAACGGATTCTTTGTCTGGAGATCCTTATCGAATTCTTTAAATGAATCTACTAACCACGAGAGTCGATGGCGGGCAGGTATTCGTAATCCATAGTCACAATTGGGACAAACAGCATATTGTGTTAACTGCTTGGCGAATAGTAATTGATGACAATGTGGACACCTTAACCACATTTGATCTGGGACCCTTTCATCAGCATTTTTATCTGCTTTGATGTGCCGTTCACTTAAAGTATTATTTTGATCATATAATTTCACGCTGTCAGCTCCTTTTTCCATTGTGGCAAGAAGAAGTCTTCAAGAAACGTTGTTGAAGCTGTTCCTGCCAAAAATTTAGGATTGTTTAGGATTGCTAAATGGAAATTTTGATTGGTCGTTACGCCCGTAATTACCATTTCATTTAAAAGTCGTTTGATTTTTTCAATAGCTTCTTGGCGATCTTGACCAAGGGCAATTACCTTAGCGATCATTGAATCATAATAAGGAGTGATCTTACTGCCAGGATAAATAGCAGTGTCAATTCGCATCCCCAAATTACCGACTGGAAGATATAAGTAATTAATCGTCCCAGTCACTGGCATAAAGTTTTGTTTAGGATTTTCAGCATTTATCCGACACTCAATTGCATGTCCATGAACCTGAATATCCTGTTGGGTAAAGGGAAGTGGTTCATTCGCAGCGACAATAACCTGTGCCTTCACTAAGTCGATCCCAGTTACCATCTCCGTCACTGTATGTTCAACCTGGATACGAGTGTTCATTTCCATAAAGTAAAAGTGATGGTCCTTGTCCATTAGAAATTCTATTGTCCCCGTATTATGGTAGTTAATCGCATTAATGGCTCGCATTGCAATTTGTCCTAGCGTTTTTCGCTCTTGTTCATTTACTAGGACACAAGGACTTTCTTCAATCAATTTTTGCTTATTTCGTTGAATCGAGCAGTCACGTTCAGGAAAGAAAATGGCATTGCCAAAATTATCACGAAATACTTGAACCTCAATATGTTTAACATTCTCCATAATCTTTTCAAGGTACATTCGGTCATCATTAAACGAAAGACGGGCTTCGTTTTGGGCCTCGCTAAATATTTGCCGCATCTGGTTATGATCGTTAATTCGTCGGATCCCTTTACCGCCACCACCAGCAGCTGCTTTTAACAAAATTGGATACCCAATCTTGTTTGCAACATCAACAGCGTCATTAACATTGGTAATATAGTCATCGCTTCCAGGAATCACAGGCACCCCTGATTTTTTCATTTGCTCCCGTGCATGCTCCTTATTTCCCATTAAGTCAATCACTGAGGCTTGGGGACCGATGAACGTAATTCCGCATTCTTCACACATTGTCGCGAATTCCGCATTTTCTGATAGAAAGCCAAAGCCAGGATGGATCGCCTGGGCACCTGTACCAAGAGCAGCTTCTAAAATGTTTTTCGCATTCAAATATGAATCTTGGGCCCGGGCAGTTCCAACGCATACAGCTTCATCCGCTAGTTGAACATGAAGACTTTCGCGGTCTGCAGTTGAATAGATAGCTACTGTCTTAATTCCTAGCTCCCGTAATGACCGTATTATCCTGACAGCAATTTCACCACGATTGGCGACTAGTACTTTGGAAAACATCAAACCACCTACCCAATCATAAAAGTTAATTCGGCTGTACAGGCTTTTTTGCCATCGACCGTTGCAATGCCTTTACCAATTCCAATGTTTTTATGCACTTTTTCTAGGTTGACTTCTAACCTTAACGTATCACCAGGGCGGACTACTTTACGAAATTCTGCTGACCGAATTCCACCAAAATAGGCTGTTTTCCCTTGGAACTCTTCTTGAGATAAGAGAGCGACGGCACCTGTTTGCGCCAATGATTCAACAATCAATGCTCCTGGTAAAACTGGATTTTGAGGGAAATGACCATTAAAAACCTCTTCATTAATCGTGACATTACGCCGTGCAACGGCCTTCTTACCGGGGATTAATTCATCAACTTGGTCAATTAGTAACATTGGGTAACGATGAGGAAGGATTTTTTGAATTTCAGTTATATCTAAAGTTTTATTAGTCATTATCTTTATCCTCCTGAACTGAGAAAAGTGGTTGTTCTACTTCAACTAATTCTTCATTGCTTACACAAATTGAAGTAATGATTCCGTTAAAAGGACTTTTTATTTCTGTCATCATTTTCATTGCTTCAATCACACAAACAACATCCCCCTTTTTTACATGGTCGCCACTTCTAACATAGGGATCTGCATCGGGAGTTGGTTGGAGATAGACAGTTCCGACTAGGGGCGCAGTTATATTTTGCGAAGGTAAAGTTGGCTGTTCGTTTGCTTTTTTCTTAACTGAAGGTATTTGCCCTGTTTTTTCAGTTGTTATAAGATTTTCATGCTTGTGAGTTTGCTTATTTTTGCTTAAATAGAGCTGAAAGGAATCTTGATTTATTTCTAATTCACGAATATCAGAATCTTCAAAATTTTGCATTAATGTTTGAATTTCTTTAAATTCCAAGATAGATCACTCCCATTTCTTAAAGGCTAAAACAGCATTATGACCACCGAAGCCAAAAGAATTGCTTATTGCGTAACGGGCATTTGATGCGTCACTATTTTCTGCCGTCACAAGGTTAACTGAGCACTTCGGATCTTGATTAAAACAACCTATATTCAACGGTAATTGTCCATTTTGTAAAGCGACTACTGTTAAGACTGCCTCAATTGCGCCCGCAGCCCCAAGCAAATGGCCGGTCATTCCCTTCGTTGAACTAACGCGAACATTACTATCGGAACCAAATACCTGATTGATTGCTTTAGATTCGCCTTCATCATTGGCATGAGTAGCGGTTCCGTGGGCATTAATATAGGAAATTTCGCTAGGACTAACTCCTGCTTCTTTAATCGCTAGTTCCATTGCTCTTGCTGCCCCAGCACCTGTTGGATCGGGGGATGTAATATGGTAAGCGTCCGAGGTAGCACCATAACCGACGATTTCACCAAGAATGTTAGCACCGCGTTTTTGCGCATGCTCAAGATCCTCTAAAACAAGTGTTGCACCACCTTCACCCAAAACAAATCCTTGGCGTGCTTTATCAAATGGCAAGGAGGCTTTAAGTGGATCAGTTGCTTGTGATAGGGCTGTCAATGCCGCAAAACCAGCAATCCCGATCTCATTTACCGACGCCTCTGATCCACCGGCAATCATTACTTTAGCGCGTCCTTCTTTAACTTGACGAAAGGCTTCTCCAATTGCATTAGTTCCAGTGGCACAAGCAGTCACAATCGATGTACAAATGTTTTGTGCATTAAAGTGAATAGAAATATTACCCGCTGCCATGTTGGCAATTGACATTGGAACAAACATTGGGGATACCCGTTTAGGACCCTTATCATGCATTTTAATAATTTGCTCTTGAATAGTTGTTAAACCACCAATTCCGGATCCATAAATCACACCCATGTCAACTGGCTTGGTATTTGTTTCATTGATCTCAGCCATTTCCATTGCTTCAATCGCGCTTTGTAAGGCATATTGAGAATAAAGATCCATTCGGCGCGCGGCTTTTTTTCCGATGACATCATTAGGGTCAAAATTATCAATTTCACCTGCCACGGTAATTCCTGTCGGCTTGGCATCAAATTTCTTGATCGCTTTAATTCCAACTTTGCCTGCAAAGCTATTACTTATAAATTCTTGAATACCATTACCATTAGGAGCAACAGCACCCATTCCTGTTATTACAACTCTTGTCATTTAGTTCCTCCTAAATTGTCATTCCACCGTCAACTACAATGGTTTGACCGGTCAAATAATCGTTTTCTGCTAAAAATTTTGCTGTCTTAGCAACTTCTTCTGGCTGTCCTAAGCGGTTGAGGGGGATGCGATTAAGCAGCTGATCTTTTACCCGTTCAGATAATTTTTCGGTCATATCACTAGCAATCATTCCGGGAGCAATCGCATTGCAACGAATCCCGCGGCGCGCTCCTTCCTGGGCAATAGATTTAGTAAGGCCGATTATTCCTGCCTTGCTTGCTGCATAATTAGCTTGTCCCGTATTACCATGGAGACCCACAATACTAGCAAGGTTGATAATGCAACCGGCTCTTTTTTTGAGCATCTTCTTAAAAATAGGTTGTGTTAACATAAATGTTCCGCATAAATTAACATTGATGACCTGGTCAAAATCGCTCGCTTTCATTCCCATCATTAACTTATCATTCGTGATTCCAGCATTATTGATAAGAATGTCGATCTTATCGTATATTTTCCAAGCCGCTGCTGCTAATTCACTAACTGATTTTTCATTTGCAATATCGCCCTTAAGATAGTGATAATCCGCCCCTAGTAGATCTAGCTTTTCTTTAAACGTTTTTGGTAAGTCATCCTGCCGCCCATTGAGGATTAGCCGACTACCAGCCTTAGCAAACTCTAATGCAGTAGCCGCCCCAATCCCGCGTGTGCTTCCGCTTATAAAAACGACTTTATCTGTCAGTTCCATCTTTTTGCTCCTTTATAAATTTTTCATAATCAGCAAGATTTTCAATGTGTTGGGTATTTAACTGCTGGTCAACTTGGTGAGCGAAGCGAGATAACGTCTTTCCAGGACCAATTTCTAATGTTGTGTCAATTTTCGCGTGCTTGACTAATTCCTTAACATTAGCTCCAAAGTGTGTTGGAACAGCTAATTGTTTTTCAAGAATTCCTGGAAGATCCTCACAATGAAACAAGCTGTTAGTAGTATTGCTAATAACTTCAATCTGTGGTTCATGGAAGTCGACCGTTTGTAACCGGTTATGCATCTGTTGACGTGCACCGTTAAAGAAGGGAGTATGGAATGCACCATTAACTTTGAGCAAGATCGTTCTTTTAGCAAGATTATCCTCTTCAATCTTTTTAAGGGTAGCCTTTAAGTCGGTTAATGTCCCGCCCACTACGATTTGTTGTGGTGAATTATAGTTGGCAATATAAACCCGCTGATTATTTTCTTGTTGAGCGGTGATTAGTTCTTGTATCTCTTGAAGTTGAGGATCAAGGACAGCCGCTAATGTACTTATTTCTCTATCCGCGTCTTGTTGCATAAAGTGAGCACGGTCCGCAACTAATTTAATTCCTTCTTCAAATGAAAGTGCATTACTAGCAATTAAAGCGGCGTACTCGCCTAAGGATAGGCCAATCATCCCCTTAATTGGTAGTTGAGGTAAATCCCGTTTTAACATTCGGTAGATTCCATAACTAACTGTTACAATTGCTGGTTGAACATATGCTGTTTTATTCAACTCCTTATGCTCGTTTTTCATAATTTTGAGCAAATCAAGTTCACAAACAGCGCTTGCCTGACTAACAATCCTTGAAAAAAGGGAGTCGGCCATAAGCTCGACTCCCATTCCCGATTGCTGTGCACCTTGACCGCTAAATAATATTCCGTAGTACATTATTTTTCATCCAACTGTTTCTTTACGAAATCAACAACGTCACTAATAGTCTCGATTCCTTCATCGGCATCTAATTCAATCTCAAACTTATCTTCAAGCTCATTCATAATTTCAAAAACATCAAGACTATCAGCATCAAGATCATCTTTGATTCGTGCATCCATTGTTACACGATTTTCGTCAACATCTAATTCATCAACTGTAATAGTTTTTACAGTATTAAAAATTTCCTCTTTAGTCATATCCATTCTTCTTTCTCTATTAATAGTTTAAAATTATTGTTCCTGTACTTAACCCGCCACCAAAGCCACTCATTGCAATAATGTTACCTGGTTTAATCAATTCATGAGCAATAGCTTGAGTCAATAAAATTGGTTCACTAGCGGCAGCTGTATTCCCATATTCACTAATATTCATTGGAAACTTTGTAATTGGTTGCGCCAGTCTCTTTGCAATTTGGGTAATTATCCGTTCATTTGCTTGATGTAATAAAAAATAATCGATATCGTCTAATTTCAAATTAGCTTGTTGAACGGCAGAAGTGATTGATCGTGGTACTTCATGAGTGGCAAAGCGGTATACGTCACGGCCGGCCATCGTAAATGGTGAAAGGGATGTTAGTTGTTTAGGGAAGCCAGTTTTAGGCGTTGTTTTTCCGGCAATAATTTTATCTCCTAAGTCACCAAATGTATGGAGATCACGGCCAAGAATTAAAGGGGTTGTTGTAGTTGTCTTTTGAAGTAACACTCCGCCAGCCCCATCGCCGAACAATACGGCAGTACTTCGATCTTTCCAATCAATCAGTTTTGATAATACTTCTGCACCAATTACCATTGCATTTTTCCAATGAGAGCTTTTCAACATTAATTCAGCTGTATTAATGGCATAGATAAAACCAGTACAAGCTGCTGAGATATCAAACGCAATTGCATTTTTCGCACCTAATCTTCCTTGAACAATAGCAGCAGTTGAAGGAGTATAGGCATCAGGAGACATCGTTGCAATAATGATTAAATCAAGTTCAGTTGCCTTTAAATTGGCATTAGTCAATAACTGGGTACCAACATTGACAGCTAAGTCTGAAGTATTTTCAGTGTTGCTGATATAACGTTGATGAATTCCAGTCCGCGTCTTAATCCACTCATCTGAAGTATTCATAATAGTTGATAATTGCTGGTTAGTAACTTTAAGGGGTGGATGATAACTCGCAGTACTAGTAATTCTTAAATTTTGCAATGTTTGTCAATCCTTATCTCTAAGCATGCTCATCCACAAAATCTTCTAAGTTTTGCAAGGCTTTTTTAACAACCTTCATTTCTTCATAATTCATTCCTTTAAGAAAACGTTCAACCATCATATTATGAAAGGCCCGGTGCGCACGATATAGTACCCGGCCTCTTTTGGTTAAACATAACCGAACAATGCGGCGATCATCTTTATCACGAATTCTTTCCACATATCCTTTTCGAATTAAACGATCAGCCATTGAAGTCATTGTTCCTGGAGTTAGATGAAGCTTTTCTGCTACTTGAGAAATTGTTTGATGGTTATACATCGTAATTGCATCAATTGCATGCATCTCTTTAATTGTTAAATCATTGAATGTACTTTTCCGCAATTCATTTTCTTCAATCCATAGAATTCCGGAATAAACTTTGATTAATCCTTTATTAATTTTTTCGTAATCATTATCTTTACTCATAATATATTTCTTCCCTTCAATTTTATTCTATAGCCCGAATAATTTGATTATCAAAATATATTATAAATGATAATGATTCACCGTGCTAAATCTTTTCTTCTCGTTCAGCAACGATAAAGACAAGCTCCGCACTACAAGCTAATTTGCCGTTCACAAGCGCTTGTGTTTCCACAATTCCCATTGATGATCGAACTTTTTTCATAACAACGTTTAGTTTTAATACATCACCAGGACGGACCATTTGTCGAAACCTTGCTTTATGAATTGCGCCAAGATAAGCTGTTTTCTTATAAAAATGCGGTGATTTTAATATCAAAATTGAAGCAGCTTGGGCCAATGTTTCGATAATTAAAACTCCAGGCATAACAGGATTATTAGGAAAATGACCGCGAAAAAATGATTCATTAATTGTGACATTTTTTGTTGCGGTAATCTTTTCTTCAGGAACTAATTTATCTACATAATCGATATAGCAAATCGGATATCGATTAGGAATTAATTCCATAATCTCCTGCGCATTCATTATTGCCAAAAAGATTCACCTGCCTTCGGAAAATATTTCGAGTATCAAAATATTCGATGATCAAATTATATTCAAAAGTATTTTGAATGTCAAATTATTTTTGGAAAGGCATCTTTTATAACTAGTCGAAAATAAAATTATTTATCATCTTCATTAGATGTTAGAAAGGAATTTCGGTTAATCATGATTTTTTTGCAATTAATAGGAATTTTACTATTATGTCATTTAATCATTAACTATTAATCACTTTAAATTAAAATATTCCTTTACTAATTAATTGAGAATTGGTAGAATAATATTTGTTCGTTATTAACGGGAAATAGCTCAGCTTGGTAGAGCACCTGGTTTGGGACCAGGGGGTCGCAGGTTCGAATCCTGTTTTCCCGATAGGGTTTAGAGAGTCGTTGAAAGTTTTCTTTCAAGCGGCTCTTTTTAGTATCAAGGAGGATATAAAAATGGAAGCAGATAAATATTTAAAGCTAATTCAAGAGGAGCTTCAGAACCTTCCTGATTATGTTAACGAGTATTATTTAGGGACCAACCATGCAGTCACAACAACCTATCAGTACTTAACTGAAATCCGCCGATTCTTTGATTGGCTACGGTCAAGTGGACTCGTCTCTGTTAACTCTAATAAGGACTTACCAATTGATACACTAGCGAATCTACGGCGTAGCGATGTAATGTTGTATATCGATTATTTGCAGCATACTACCAATGCACAAGGACGGTTAAATTCTCCTACTTCAATCAATCGATCTATTAATGCATTAAGGTCATTGTATAAATTTTTAACAGTCACCGCAGATAACAATAATGGCGAGTCTTATTTTGACCGTAATGTAATGCTGAAAATTGACTCCCTTAATGATACAAAAACATTAAATTATCGGGCGCATACGCTGGCTTCACACATGTACCGGGGACAAATGAAATTTGATTTTATCACTTTCATTGAAGAGGAATACCCTAATAAATGTGATAAAAGAGCCCTCCCCTCTTATAAAGTCAATAAGGAACGAGATATTGCAATTATTGCTCTTATTTTAGGAACAGGCGTCCGGGTATCCGAGGCAGCTAATGTAAACCTTGGGGATTTGAACTTAAAGCAATCACTGCTAGATGTAACAAGAAAAGGCGGCCAGAGAGATTCAGTACCAATTGCACCTTGGGCTATTACTTATATCAAAGCTTATCAAGCGATTCGTGCACAGCGATACCACGCTTTAAAAAAGGATACTGCTTTCTTCTTAACCGTTTATCACAAGCAAACTCGACGGATGACAGCTAATGCCATTGAAAAAATGGTCAAAAAGTATTCAACTGCATTTGGACATCCTCTTACTCCCCATAAATTACGCCATACCCTTGCTTCTGAAATGTATGAGGTAACGAAAGATCAGGTATTAGTAGCCCAACAGTTAGGACAAAAAGGAACATCTGCTACCGATTTATATACTCACGTTGACCAGAAACAGCAGCGTGATGCTCTTAAAGAAATTAGTGAAACTTCATATAAAAAAACAAATGAATAAAAGCCTTTTCTATAAAGATAATCTTCGCTATAATGTTAAGGGGTGTATAATTTTTTTATGGAGGAGAAAATTTTGGGCTTTATTACCTCACTATTTGGGAAAAAGCAATATGTTTGTCCATTTTGTCATGAGCACTATACTTTTTCTGCAATGCATGCACGGAAGTTAGCTGACAAAGATGGGCAAATCCACTGTTATTACTGTCGCAAGGTTTTACAACAATTGCATTAAAGGATTAACGAGGATTTGTTTTTTTCGATAATAAAAACTTTCAAAATAAAAAACCGTTAAGCTGAATTTAAGGCTTAGCGGTTTTATTTTAAAGTATTTAGTTAACTCGACGTTTGTTAATTCCTGCAAGACCAAACATACTAAGCAATGTTCCCATACCTAGGCCAATCATGGCTTTATTGGCGTTATTTCCAGTTTGTGGTAAACGATTATTAGTTTGGGTTTCAGGTTGCTTAGGCGTTTCTGGAGTTAAAGGAACTTCCGGAGTATTAGGTGTATCGGGAGTTTGAGGTGTCCCAGGATTTTCAGGAGTCTTTGGTGTTTCGGGAGTATTAGGTGTCTCAGGGGTTTCTGGTGTAGTTGGCGTTTCAGGATCATTTGGTGTAGCAGGATCATGCGGTTTTAATCCATAACCACCAATTAAATCCCAATCAATTGGTTTACCAAATTCCCCAGGTAAAGCAGCTGTTTGAATGTTTCCTAACATATTATTATTGTTACTTGATTCGTCCCAAATCCAATCCCCTTGGTTAGTTACTTTAGCTAATACCATAGTTGTATCATCAGGATTAATTTGCACAATAAAACTTGGTGCCCATGTTGAATTCATACCTTTTCCAGCAACTTCGCCTCTATTTGTCATATACGAAGTAATGAGTAATTGATTTTCTTTTCCTTCTACTGGAACAGCATAGTAAGAATAAGTAGCGGTACGCCAATTGGCAGGAACAGAAGCTGTCACTACAACCCCTGAACCATTTAATGGTTTATATGGACCTGTAAGACTATCGGCTACGTAACCAATCATTGCAACATTATCTCCGACAACTTTATTAGCTTTATTAAGAGTATCGATATTAGTTCCTCTGCTTAAACGTGTAGCCGAGAATAGATAATACTTATCTCCAAGTTTAACAACATTAGGACGTTCAAGTTCATCACTAACCATATTTGATGTAACTAATGGAGTATATACTTCTTCTACTTGCGGGTTCTTTTCATCATTCGTTAGTTTAATAATTCCAAGTGCCCCGTTAGCAAAGATAGCTTTTTTATAATCAACATCACTACTTAAAAGATGAAACAAGCTTTCAATATTAAAGCGATCGTTACCACCATAATTTGACCAATTATATAATTGATCTTCACCTTGATAATTTTCAGTTCCAGTATTTCCTTCAAATACTAAATACCGATCACCATTTGGCATTTGTACAACATGTCCATCCCGCAAAGTGTAGTTGTCAGCAAAACTATTTGCAGCTTTCCATTGATCATAAGTTTGGTAATGATAACCATCACCTGCAAATACCACATGATTATTCTCTACATTATTAATATGGACACCATCATTGTCGGCTGTTAAGTACATAGTAGCACTTGCTAATTTTTGATGGTTAATAGCATTATTTGTATCATTGATAGTATAAAAGAGTTGAATAGAGTTGTCAGAATTAACAATAGCAGACCCGGACCATTCTTGTGTTAGTGGAGATTCATTATATCCAAATATAGATCCTGCATTTCGCCAGTGTGAAAAATCATTATCACCATACTTATTATAAAGTAAATAAATATGATTATCTTCGTGATGAGGCCGTCCCATCATAGCGATCACAAGTTGATAGCCATTCCAATTAGAAACATAACCAGTCACTGGATCTTGAACTGGCCATGAATCCCAAATATCTAAATCAGCATATTCACCTGTTTCAGCATCCCTAGTATATGCAGCGGGCATATTCTTTATTTGACTTGCATTAAAATAAGGAATAGCGTATTTAGGATCTTGATCAACTAAAGCCTCACCAATCTTTTTAAGGTCATTATAAGTCATTTGTGTACCAGACTTTGCAGCTTTCGAGAAGTTCATCTTATTTAATGCTTTAATCTGGTCATCAGTTAAACTATTAGGATCAATTCCCGCCTTTTTTACAACGTTTTCAGCATCCTTGTTTAACTTAGCGGCAGTATTCTTTTTACTGGATTGTTGATCATCGTTTTTGGCAGCTGAAGAATCATTAGTGTTTACAGCTGGTTCTTTTTTGGCTTCAGAGGATTCGTTAGCGGGTGCAGCTTTTTGTGTATCATCCTCTTTGGCTACATTAGTATTTTCTTTACCTGCTTTACTATCTGTGTTAGTTGATGAAGATGCTGAACTTGTAGATGAAGTTGTTGCAGCAGAACTTGCTACTTGACTGTTAGAATTTTGTGTATTAGCGGCAGAAGAAGCACTATTTGCATTAGCAGAATTTTTAGTCGCATCACTAGCTGCACTAACTTGACCACTACCAAGTGTCACACTTTTAACAGCAATATCATTATCCCCTGTTGTAACCTGTACAGTAGAAGAATCATTGTTTTCAGTATTCGTGTCTGCGGATGCGTTTACAGTTGTTACACCAAACATCAGTGCAGCCGTAGAAAGTGTAACAACTGCCCAATTTTTACCGCTTTTATACATTTTCTTATGTTCCTTGCGTTCTAGCATAGAAATAACCCCGTTTCTTTACCTTTTTTTGCTAAACGTTTAACAATTAACTGTGCACTATTTTATTATGATTATCTTAAATTATCAATAGTTTCTTCATAAAAAGTTCATATTTACTGTCTATTTACTCATTTTTTGATAGCAATATGCGTTTTTCTTCTGAGACGAATTGTAACGACCTACTACTCATCAAAATGAATTTCAGTTCGTCTGAAAGGCAAAAGCTGTTTTTACCCCTATTTTTGCATTATTTTAAAATTAGTAAGACTCTTTTGATAAAAGAGTCTTACGCTAACCGAGAATAAACGTTGATATAACAAGCTTTTAAAATCCTATATTTTCGTGTGAGACTGTTGTATAATTTTATTGAAAAAGTGTCTCACTAAAAATTAGGTCATTTTTGCTATTTTTGGCGGACAAAAAGGAGTTATTTCATTTTATGTTATATAATGCAGCATTAGTTTTAGAAGGTGGCGCATTCCGTGGACAATATACTGCCGGAATTGTTGATACATTTCTCGCTCACCATATTGAATTTCGAAGTGTAATTGGCGTTTCTGCTGGTTCGCTTTGTGGAGTTAATTTCGTCTCTAAGCAATACGGACGCGCTGCCAATATTAATATTGATCATCGGCACGATCGCCAATATATCTCGATGGCTCGCGTATTTAAAAAGCAAATAATTAATCTTGATTATCTTTTTGAAGATCACGGATATTCTTGGCAGAATTTTAATGAAGCTGCATATCGACGGTCAGCATCTCATTTCACAGCAGTTGCTACTTCTGTGAAAACAGGAAAAACAGTTTTATTTACGGATCCTGTTGGTGAGGAGCTAACCAATGCCCTCAAAGCTTCCTCATCAATGCCATTTCTTTCAGATCCACAGGAAACTTCTCAAGGGCCTTGCCTTGATGGTGGGATCACAGATTCAATTCCATTTGATATTGCACAACGACAAGGCTATGACAAGATTGTTGTTGTACGGACCAGGGATATTAACTACCGAAAGAAGCCATCTAGTTCTGCTGTAAAGAAGTTGTACGACATGGTATATAAAGATTATCCCGAATTTGCTAAAGCGGGGATTGATCGTCCCCTTCTCTACAACCAACAGACTGCTGAAATTAATCGTTTGTCTTGTGAAGGAAAGATCTTTAATATTGCTCCCTCTAAACCAATTAAAATTAAGCGGATTGAAGGAAATATTAAGAAAATTCGAGCACTTTATGAAACTGGGCGGAAAGAAGGAGAGGAAATCGTCCCTGCTTTAGTTGATTACCTCGCAAATTAACAAAGGAAGAAATATTATGTCAACTAAAAAACGAGTTTATATTCCCAAAAATAAAACTAATGGTCAAATCAAGGGTAAACGGAAAATATGGGTAGAAAATGTTAAATTCTTGACTCTCGAAGAATATGATCAGTTACGTGAGACAATTAAGCTGCATTCGCGTCCTGAATTGGTTAACCGAAACCTATTACTAATTGCAATTGCCCTTAATAACGGATTGCGAGCATCAGACGTTGTAACGTTAAGGGTTGGTCATGTTCTAAATAAAACTAAAACCCGTGTTATTGAGCAAAAAACAGGTAAGGCTAAAACGCTCTTTTGGAATAATTGTCTTGCCGAAATTATTGATTATCTTAATGACTTGAATTATAAAGACGAGAATGATTATCTTTTCCCTGGGAAACAAGAAGGTCATTTTTCAGTACATGGCTTTTACGAAATGTTGCAACGAATGGCTAGAAAAACGGAAAATAATAAAATCGTTGCTAAAATTGGAACACACTCTTTTAGAAAAACTTTTGGTCGACAACTCTATAAGAAAGGTGTTAACGTTGAAATCATTTCGCAGTTATTTAATCACTCCTCTGAACGAAATACGCGCCACTATCTAGGGATTGAACAAGAAGACCTTGATAAAGTTGTTCAAAATTTCAAATTTGAATAGTTATTATTCTAAATATTATGTAAACTAAAATATTTAATCGTTTTCCTAATAGACTTAGGAATATAATTCATTAGAATTAAAGTAATAAAAAGTATTGGATGTGATTAAATGAATATAAAAAGTGTACCAAAGAAGCAACTATGGGGAATTGAATTAAATCTGATTTCTCTCCTATTTAGTAGTATTAGTCCGGTTCTTAATAAATTTTCACTTACTAGCTTGAGTCCGGTTGTTGGGGGAATTTTCACTAGTGCGTTTGCTGCAATTTTTACTTTTGCAACAATCCTCATTACTCGTCAGCATGTTTCTTTAACCAACCTTAAGAGCCTGTGGTTATGGCTTTTGGGTGGAACAAATGCAATCGGAATTATTCTTCAATATATTGCTCTTTCAACCTTAAGTCCAATCACTGTTACCCTTATCGCTCGGATGTATTTAGTTTATGTTTTCTTCCTATCTTATATCTTCTTAAAGGAAAAGATTACAAAGTGGGATTACTTAGCAATTATTCTTTGCATTCTCGGTTCTTTCTTTATTTCAGGAAGCCGACTTCAATTTAGTGATAACCTTCTTGGATTGATTTGTGCATTCATCTACCCACTAATGTATGCCGCCAACAATATCGTGGCTAAGTATCTAGTTAGTGATGAAGAGCCAAATAATGTCTTGTTCTTTAACCATTTTACTTCGGCTCTTTTACTTTTCTGCTATGCTCTCATAACAGGAACGTCATTTAGCCATATTTCTAGTCAAGCAGTCGCATTTAACTTTGGCGGAGCATTCTTTAATGGTTTCATGTCACTACTTCTTTTCTATACTAGCTTGCAGTTTATTACAGCTGGTAAAGCAAATATTGTTCGTGCACTTGGTCCAGTAATTGTTATTATTTACTCTTCATTTTTCTTTCCTGTTCAGGTAACTCCTTCTCTAGTTTTAGGAGCAATTTTAGTAATTTTAGCTAGTGCAATTGTTACCTTTACAAGAACAAATCACGAATAATCGTAATATAAAAGCATCAGAATTTCCCTGTAAAGAAATCTGATGCTTTTATTATATCTTCTTATATATTAATAAACCCTTGCGCGTCGACGATAAACAATAAAACGACGGAAAATATATTGCCAAGGTAGCGTTAAAGCGTGAACCAACCGGGTGTATGGGAAGTAACCAAAAATTGCTAATCCACAAAGAACATGAATTTTATAAATTAATGGCACTGAACGCATCAATTGCCATTGAGGATTAAGAACAAATAGACTTCTTGCCCATGGACTAATTGTTGTCCGATAATTGTAATCAATAAATGCACCCGTAATAGTACATGCTAGACCTAATGCAATTGTAACCAATAAAGCCCAGTCGACAATAATATCATTGATATCACTTGTCTTATAAACACGAGAACAAGTCATTCGCCGATAAGTCAAAATTGCAATTCCCACAAATGCAAGGATCCCTGCTGGAATTCCCATCATTAATGAACCAAAGATGTGGTACATGTGGTCAGTAATGCCAAAGTAAGCAGTCCAACTTGCTGGGATAAACATTCCTAAGCAGTGACCAAAGAAAGCTAAAATAATTCCAATGTGGAAAGTAACACTTCCGATCATTAGCCATTTCTTTTCAAAAAGTTCACTTGATTTGGCAGTAATTGAGGGATGAAAATATTTAAATCTAGCAAATGTTCCAATGAAAAATGATGCCAACATTATATATGGATAAATAACCCATAAGAAAATTGACCAGCCATTATGCATCTTCTTGCACCTCCATTTTAATACACGAACCAATTAATGAACGTGTAAGCCTGATTAACTGAATATAGGGACTATCACTATCTGTCACTGCATTTTTTAAAAGGGTATAAGTTCCATCTTCAATCACACTTAATGCTAATTGGATATCCTGACGACGCGGATCATTAGTATAATCGCCATATGCTAGAAATTCTAACAATAGAGGCAAATAATCAGAAAGTTCACTGGTCGCCTCTGATATACCAAACATCTCATATAGCATTTTCAACCGTGCTAAAATGGTCCCTCGTTCACGGGAATCGGTCATCTTATAGTATGACATATAAAGAGTATAACGTCGGTTCATTTCAAAAAGGTGAGCGTATATCTCTTGGACTTCGATTGAAGATAGTGCGGCTAATTCATCAAAAAGGCTTAATAATTCTCCCCGCGTTGCTGTTGATAATGCGTTATCTGTAAGTAATAATTGACGAATCTCTGGTGAAAACGTTTCTGTATCAGGATAGTCAATCAAACGGGAAAGAACGGCAAATGTATCCTTTAAATCTGTCAATCGTCTAAAATCAATCACGCCAAATCCCTCCATAGAAACTATCAGCATAAATCTGATTAGTTGCTTTGCCAGCTTCTGCCTTCTTAAACATACTCTTGTGTTGGGGAGCTAATGCACAGCCTTCACATTCATCATAGCCAAGACTACCTTGTTCGGTTTGTGCATCTTCCATTTCTGCCTTTTGGCTACTTGGAATAACAAAGCGGTCTTCATATTTAGCAATTGCCAGTAAACGATAAAGTGATGTTGCCCGTTCTTCTGTTAAATCAACTCGTTCTAGTTTACTGCTATCAAAATCCCGACCACTAGTCTTAGCACGCATGTATAGCCGCATCATTGCAAGTTTATATAAGGCTTTCTTGATGACAGGAACGTTTCCAGCAGTTAATAGACTTGCCAAGTATTGAACAGGCACCCGCATTTGATCAATTCCTGGGAAGATCATTTCAGGATTCTTTATTGAGTCCCGTCCTTCAAAGTAACTCATAACTGGTGATAGCGGCGGAATATACCAAACCATTGGCATTGTCCGATATTCTGGGTGAAGTGGGAAGGCAATCTTTTCTTTTACTGCCATTTTATAGATCGGTGACTTTTGTGCAGCCTCAATCATTTCTTCAGAAATGCCATCCTTGAGTGCTTGCTTGACAACTTCAGGATCGTTGGGATCGAGGAATAAGCCAAGTTGTGCTTCATACAGCTTACTCTCATCAGGAGTTGATGCTGCCTCTTCTACTCGATCAGCATCGTATAGAATAGCACCAATATATCGAATTCGACCGACACAGGTTTCGGCGCAAACTGTTGGTTGGCCTTCTTCAATTCGCGGATAACAAAAAGTACATTTTTCAGCCTTATGAGTCTTCCAGTTAAAGTAGACCTTCTTATATGGACATCCAGTCATGCAAAAACGCCATCCCCGGCAGCGTTCTTGGTCTACTAAAACAATCCCATCTTCATCTCGTTTGTACATTGCGCCTGATGGACAAGAAGCTACACAAGGTGCATTCAAACAGTGCTCACATAATCGGGGAAGATACATCATAAAGGCCTGCTCAAAGTTATTTTTGATATCCCCTTCAATTTTTTGCATGTTAGGATCCTGTTGGACATATTCAGTTGATCCCGCTAAGTCATCATCCCAGTTAGGACCAGTGGTTAATTCCATTCCTTCGCCAGTAATTTGCGACTTAGGACGAGCAACGGGTTGGTGCTTTTGTTCAGGACCAAATAATGTCTTATAGTCATAGGTCCATGGTTCGTAGTAGTTATCTAACTCTGGCATATCATTATTGTAAAAAATCTTACCAAGAGCGATTTTATTTAATTTGCTTCCAGCACGTAATTTTAATTTACCTTTTGAATTAAGAGTCCACCCTCCATGGTATTGATCTTCATCTTCCCAGCGTTTTGGATAACCGACACCTGGCTTAGTTTCAACATTATTAAACCACATGTATTCAGCGCCTGGACGATTTGTCCATGTATTCTTACAAGTTACTGAACAGGTATGACAACCAATACACTTATCGAGGTTTAAGACCATGCTGATTTGTGCTTTAATCTTCACTCCAGTTCACCTTCTTCAACTTTCTTACATTTGCATAAAGATCACGTTGGTTTCCAGTTGGTCCATAGTAATTCCAACCGTAACTCAATTGGCCGTATCCTCCAACCATGTGTGTTGGCTTAATGTGGATTTGCGTCGGTGCATTATGTGATCCCCCACGATTACCGGTAATGGTAGAAAGAGGTTCGTAAATTTCATTATCTTGGGCATGGTACATGTACATTGACCCCTCAGGCATCCGAACAGAAACAACCGCCCGCGCAGTAACAACCCCATTACGGTTATAAACTTCGATCCAGTCGTTATCTTTTACCTTAATCTTATCGGCATCTTGAGGACTAATCCAAATAGTTGGACCACCCCGGAATAATGTCAACATTTCAAGGTTATCGTAGTACATCGTATGAATATTCCATTTACCATGAGGAGTCATATATTTAAGTGTAACTTCATCTTTTACTGGTGGAACATCAACATCTCCTGGGGCCATTACAACTGGTGGTAAGGATGGTTTATAAGTTGCCATATTTTCACCAAATTCACGGAAAATTTCATGATCAATGTAGAAATGCTGACGACCTGTAAGAGTAAATGTAGGAATATTTCGCTCAGTCATTAATGAGAATGGTGTGTAGCGAGCCCCACCATGTTTAGCAGAAGTTCCGATTGGTGTTGGATAGGCTTCTTGTGGTTGAGCAGTGATTTGCTTAAATGACATTGAATCATCAGCATGACCACGGCCAATATCTGTTAAATATTCACCCGTTCGCTCTTGCTTCTTTTCCCAGGCTCGGTCAGCGAGTTTACCATTGGAAGCAGTTGACATCCGTAAGATTGCATCACATACTTTTTCATCTTCATCAAGTAACGGACAGCCTGCACCAATGCCTTCGCTGGCAGTTCCATTTATTTCCTTTAAATAATCATATTGATCATCGACTTTATAGCCATAGTTATTCACTATATTAGGTCCAAGGGTAATGAATTTATCGTAAATCTTGGTGTAATCACGAGTAACTAATTTCAAGGAAGGCATTGTTTTTCCTGGAATTGGTTCAGTTTCACCATTCTTCCAATCTTTAATTTCCCCGTATGGTTGAGCGATTTCCCCTTGAGTATTATGTCCTAGTGGTGCGCTCTTAAGATCATAGAAGGTTCCCGGCATGTATTTCTTTGCCATTTCAGAAACAGTTTTTGCTAAGAGCTTGAATTGTTGCCAGTCAGACTTTGATTCCCACATTGGACTAACTGCTGCATTAAATGGGTGAATAAATGGATGCATATCAGTTGATGAAAGGTCCTTCTTTTCATACCAAGTAGCAGCTGGTAGGACAACATCGGAGTACATTGGTGTTGAAACCATTCGGAAGTCCATATCAACAACAAGATCTAACTTACCAATTGCTCCTTTATCACGCCAAATCATATCCTGGGGCTTAACTCGATCATTAGGTTTAGCAAGCAATCCATTTTCAGCGCCTAATAAATGTTTCATAAAGTATTCGGCACCTTTGCCAGAAGAAGCAAATAAGTTTGAACGCCATAAGAAGAACGCTTTAGGTTGATTTTGGTTAGCATCAGGATCTTCAGCAGCAAAATGTAAAGAGCCCTTCTTCAATTCATCGACAACTTTCTTTGAAATTTCATTAATATCAGTTGTATTGTAATCTTTTGCAAAAGATAACGGATTACGATCAAATTGTGGGTATGATGGTAACCATCCTAAACGAATTGCCATTTGATTATAATCAGCATTATGTAAGTAGGAATGTTTACTCTTCCAAACAGGTGATTTTTGAGCTTGGTTATCAATTTCTTCATAACGCCATTGATCAGTTGCAAAGTAATACCAAGTAGTACCTTGCATTTGACGGGCACTACCTTTTTCCCAGTCATTAGCAAAAGTAATATTTGCCCAACCCTCTTGTGGACGGAGCTTTTCTTGACCAACGTAGTGAGCCCAACCACCACCAGTCATACCAACACAACCACACAACATCAGCATATTAATAATGTTTCGATAGTTCATATCGGCATTGAACCAGTGGTTGACTCCACCACCCATGATTACCATACTCCGCCCTTCATTTTCGGCCGCGTTTTGGGCAAATTCACGAGCAATTTGAATAACTTGCTCTGCTTTTACTCCCGAACGGCTTTCTTGCCAAGCAGGAGTAAAGTAACTCTCAGCATCCATTGCATCTTTAGCAGCAAGTTCATCATTACCAGTCCGATTAATTCCCATTTGAGCCATCATCAGATCATAAACATTAGTTACCAAGTGTTCTTTGCCATCTGTGAATTTGAGCTTTTTAACTGGTAAATGACGTTGCACAACGCTGTTTCCGTCATTACTAAACGCTGGAAAATCAGCAATAATTTGTTCAGTTTCGCCATCTTGATCATTAATAGAAAGTGCCGGATCAATCTTATTACCATTTTGGTCTAATAATTCAAGATTCCATTTTTCCTTAGCATTATATTCTTGTCCCATCGTTCCATTTGGAACAACAATCTTGTGGTTATTTTGGTCATAAACAACTGTCTTCCATGCTGGATTGACAATCGTATCATCAGCAACTAAGTCACTAATCCGGACGAAGCGACCTGGTGTATAGTGATCACCATTTGCTGTACTTGGTTCCAATTCAACCATAAATGGTAAATCAGTAAATCGCTTGGAGTAATCAATGAAACGTTTAACTGGGTGCTTTTGGTAGAATTCATCTAAAATTACATAAGTCATCGCTTGAGCAACAGCAGAATCACTACCTGGTTCTGGTGCAAGCCAATCATCAGCAAATTTCACATTTTCAGCATAATCAGGGCTAACTGCCACAATCTTTGTTCCTTTGTACCTAACCTCTGTCATGAAGTGCGCATCCGGCGTCCGAGTTAATGGGACGTTTGATCCCCACATAATAATGTAAGAACTGTTATACCATTCTGCGGATTCTGGAACATCAGTCTGTTCACCCCAAATCTGAGGAGATGCAGGTGGTAGATCAGCATACCAATCGTAGAAACTCATTTGTTCCCCACCCATTAAGGCAATGAACCGTGCTCCGGCACTAAAACTCATCATTGACATTGCAGGAATTGGGGTAAAACCACCAATGCGGTCAGGCCCATACTTCTTAATTGTGTATAAGCAAGCAGCTGAAATCATTTCTAATGCTTCATAACGATGAACACGAATTAAGCCACCGTGTCCTCGGACCTTCTTATATTTTTTAGACTTTTCTGGATCTTCGACAATACTTGCCCACGCATCTAAGGGATTTTCATGTTCTTTCTTGGCAGCAGTCCAAAGCTCCCATAACTTGCCACGAATATATGGATACTTAATTCGAACGGGACTGTATTCATACCAAGAGAAACTAGCTCCCCGAGGACATCCCCGTGGTTCATATCCTGGAATATTAGGTCCGCATGATGGATAATCTGTGGCTTGGTGTTCCCAAGTAATAATTCCTTGCTTGACATAAACATTCCAAGAACACGAGCCTGTACAGTTAACTCCATGAGTTGTTCGGACAACTTTGTCATGCGCCCATCGCTGGCGATAAAGCTTTTCCCAACGACGACTATTTTCTTCAAGTTGTGTAAAGGTTCCATTAAACTTATCAACCTTGTTAAAGAACCGTGACTTCATCGTTGATTGACCTCCTTTATTGAATGGCTTACCAATATTAAAAATAAAGTAAGTCTTTTCCCTAATGTAAAGATTAGCACCATAACTGCTATACTACGACTAGGGAAATACCTATATTTTGAACTAAATGAGGTGCTAATATCCATGAATCGTTATGATCGTCAAGAAAGGGTACATCAAATTGGTAGTATTGGTCAGCAAAAAATTAGCCATGCAACTATTATGATTGTCGGTGTAGGGGCATTGGGAAGTTATACAGCCGAGCAACTTGTCCGTGCTGGAGTTAAAAGACTTATCTTGATTGATCCTGACACTGTTGACGTAACTAATCTTCAACGTCAATCGCTTTTCACCGAAGAAGATGCTAGCCAACAACGGCTTAAGGTAGAAGCAGCTAAAGAACATTTACATAAAATTAATTCAGTATGTCAAATTACTGCGATCCCAGCGCCGATTACTGCTGACCTTATTGACGAATATCAGTTTACCCTTTGTTTAGACTGTCTTGATAATTATCAAGCACGGGATCTATTAAACAAATTAGCAATCATCAAAAACTTTGATTATCTGTTTGCCAGCTGTGCAGGAACCTATGGGAACGTAATGGCGATTTCGCCACAAAATCATCCCTGCTTGAACTGTCTTTTTCCTAATATTAATGAATTAAAACAAAACGATTGTGATTTAATTGGGGTTAATACTGCTTTAATCCCGATTGTGGCGGGACTACAGGTATCTTTAGCGCTTCATTATCTGGTTGACAAAACACAAGTTAATTTTAATGAATTGATCGCGGTTGACAATTGGTCAATGCAATTTAGTAAGTTTGCTATTAATAAAAATTACCATTGTCCCGCCTGTGCTAAGCCAAGCAGTATTTCTTTAGAAGAAGAATCAGCACCAGAATTACATATGTTATGTGGGGAAAATGCATATTATACGATCAAAGAGAAACCTATTAATTTTGGCAGACTTAAAGAATTTTTGGCTAAAAAAGAGCTCTTAATTAACGCAAATCGATTGTTTCTTCATTTTAAATGGGAAAATCGTCCAGTAAGTATATTCAAGAATGGTAAGATTGTTATGTATGACTTACCTACTTCGGCGATTGCCCAGAAACAGTTTAAGTCGTTAAATATTTTGATGAAAGAAGACCTATTATGAAAAAAATCGCAATTTTAACGGTTAGCGATAGCCGAACATTAGATAGCGATACTTCTGGAAAATTAATTGCTATGAAGATGGCTAACGCGGGCTTATCAGTAGTTGATCGGGTAATCGTTAATGATGATATTGTAAATATTCAAACTGCCTACCTTCAACTAGAACAACAAGCTCTTGATATCATCATTACTAATGGTGGAACAGGAATTGCTCAGCGTGATGTTACTATTCCGGCTATCCGTCCACTCCTCAAACGTCTAATTCCGGGTTTTGGGGAAGCGTTTCGCCAGATATCTTTTGATGAAATTGGTACTCGTGCGCTTGCATCACAAGCCCTAGCCGGATTTAATTTCCGCAATCAGCTTACCTATTGTTTACCTGGTTCCCACAATGCCTGTCAAACGGCTCTAAACAAACTAATTTTGCCAGAATATGAACATTTATTATTTGAAAGCAGTTCTCAACGAAAGGAAGTTCATCACCATGCTCACTAGAAGAATTCCAATCTCTGTTGCCGAGGCACAGAAAAAGATTAACGAAATTCCCCTTAAAACAGCTACAGAGACAATCCCGTTATCAGAAGCTGACCACCGTGTTTTAGCTAAAGATGTTCATGCCAATTATGATTATCCTCATTTTCGACGGGCTGGAATGGATGGTTATGCCATTTTAGCCAGCGATGATCATGACTTCCCTCGCGAATTTAACGTCCGAGGAGAGATTCAAGCTGGAGCAACTTGGGATCAACCATTACAATCAGGGGATGCGGTCCGAATTATGACTGGTGCATATGTCCCTTTTGATGTAGGAAAAGTAATTCGAATTGAAAAAACGCGGCCCGCTAAAGATGAAAATAAGGTTCAAATTATTACGACTGAAAGCAAGACTAACATTACGGAAGCTGGTACTGATGTAAAAAGTGGTGATATCGTTTTAGCAAAAGACCAGGAAATAAATCCCGGTGGCCTAGCAGTTTTAACGGCTTTTGGTGTTCAAGAAGTAACAGTTTATAAAAAACCAAGGATTGCAATTATCGCCACTGGAACTGAATTATTAGGACCTAATGCCACGATTGAACCGGGAAAGATCTTTAATAGTAATGGCATTATGTTAAAAAATCTGGTAGAAGAAACTGGTGGGATTGTTGATTTTGAAACCCAATTACCAGATGATGCTGATCTTATCAAGCAGACTCTTGAAGAACAAATAGCAACTCATGAAATTGTAATTACTGATGGTGGCGTTTCTGTCGGTGATTTTGATTTCATTGGAGATGAAGCACGTAAAGCTGATGAACTGCTGTTTAATAAGATTAAGCAACGACCAGGAAGCGTTACGACTGCCTTTGTTCAAAATAATACGTTAGTAATGGCTCTTTCTGGAAATCCAGGCGCTTGTTTTACTGGCTTTTATCTCTACATGGAATCGCTGATTCGACGCTATCAACACCAAGCAAGCCGAATTAAGCGAGTACGGGCAATATTAGCGGCCCCATATAATAAAACTAACGGCTTTGATCGGTATCTTCGTTGTACTTATGAATTCAAAGATAATCAATTTTATGTTTATCCAAATGGAATCAACAGATCTGGCTCATTAGCTAACCTCCAGACGACAACCTGTTTAGCACTGATTCCGCATAGTACTACTCCAATGAAGGTCGGAACGGAGACAGACGCATGGCTATTACCCTTCAAATAATCGGTCATAAAAAAAGCGGCAAGACTCTTATCACTACGACTTTAATCGAAAGGCTCTCAAAAGAAGGGTATCGAGTAGCTGCTCTTAAACATGATGCCCATAATGCCGCAATGGATGTGCCAACTACTGACAGTGCTAGAATGAGTAGTGCTGGAGCTAAACAGGTTATTTTACAATCTGCGACTGAATTTTTCTTTCATCAAAAAAGTAATGTTCCATCTTTAACGGAAATGGTTGAATTATTAAGTACCGATAATGATTTTGTCTTGATTGAAGGTCATAAGGAAGCCACTCAATATCCGCAAATTTTATTATTAAAGCCTGGCGAAGATCCTACCAATGTTGCTCATACTCCCCCTCTTAAAATAGGTAGTATCTTTAATGGAACAACCGCTGACTTATTAGGAAAAGATGCAATTGTAAATTGGTGCTATGACTACTTAAAACAAGTAAAGGGGGATGCAGGATGATTGGATTAGTATATGCTGGTGGTAAATCTACCCGTTTTGGGAAAGATAAAGCTACTTATCATGTTCCAGGATTACCAGCTACCAATATAGAGCTAGCAGT
This sequence comes from Limosilactobacillus sp. DJ3M12, assembly GCF_947381695.1. NCBI lineage: Bacteria > Bacillati > Bacillota > Bacilli > Lactobacillales > Lactobacillaceae > Limosilactobacillus > Limosilactobacillus sp. DJ3M12. Next base: position 27,927 of record NZ_CANCWY010000014.1, read on the forward strand.
CGAGAAATTAACACCCTTTTGTCAGCAAATCGTTGTTTGTGCTAATGAAATAAATCGAGCGCATATATTAAAGTTGGTTGGTCAAGAACCGGCTGTGCAGATTATCTGTGATATTTCCCCTTATGATCATCATGGTCCCCTTTCAGCAATTATTGCTTGTACTAGTCAATTTTCCGTTGTTCAAGACTATTTAACTTTGGCTGTTGATTATCCATATATCACAAAAGATGTACTTGCCATTCTTGCTCGTACATCCAACTCTTATATTGTAACAAGTCAGCATAGTCATTATTCATTAGCTCATTTTTCAGTTAGCAATGAACAGGTTACTACATGGGTTGATAATAATAGTGACTGGCGATTACGTAGTTTCATCACTAATAAATGCGGGTGTCATCCCCTTGCATATCGCTCAAGTGCCGAATTTTCAAATTTAAACTATCGTGAGGTCGATTTAAATGAAAAGTAAAGATTCAATGACAAATCCTGATTTTCAAAAGCTCATTTCCCTTGTTTTAAATGACTTAACAATTAGACGAACAATGCTAGAAAATCGGGAACAAGAAGTAAGCCAACAAATGAGTTCGCTGGAAAAAGATGCGGAGTTAGAACAACTGGACGACCAAATTCAACAGATTCAAGCTGATTTTGATCATTACCGCGAATTTCAGGATCCGAAATTTGATTTTAGTGCAACTAAGTATTTTCAGGGACCATCGATGGGATTACCACGACATCCTTAAAACTCAGACGGCAGGGCTAAAGAAGCAGAGCTTTTCTTAGCCCTGCCTTTTAAGTGGGCCAGCGTTGCTTCTAACTCGAGAAAGCGTTATTATATAAAATAGGAATATTATAAAGACAATTAATTGGGGAGGAAGCAGATCGTGCTTGAAACTGCTAATTGGATACAAAAATATTTTAATCAATCACCAGATGCAATCTTCTTATTTAAAAATGATGATCTTTTAGTTAGTAATGAGCCGGCTCAGCGGTTAGTAACTATGCTTAATTTAGATGTTAATTACCTACTGCAAATTGGTAAAAACGCTTGGTCACAACTAGAAAATGATGATTGTGCTTCATGCTTGATTAAAAAGCGGTTAACGGGAGCTACCGTTCCGATAACGTTTCACTCCAACGCTACTCATCCTTTTCATTTTTCAATGGTTTATCGTCCTCTTGACGATAAAGAAAGTGTCTTTGCCCTGACTCTTGAAAATCGTGAGCAACAGCAACGCCTTTCGCAGATTGAAGAGCACCGAATTCTCAATCAATACGTAAATGAAGCACACGAAAAGGAACGGCAAAAAATCTCACAAGATCTTCACGATAGTGTTGCACAGGGAATCTACGCCGCAATAATGGGCATTCAAAGATTAGCAACGGTGCAAAAGCAAAGAAATACTGAGCAATTTCAATCAATGAGTGCTGCAATCGAAAAGCAATTACAAACGACCCTTAAAGAGATTAAAGGGCTCGTACTTGATATTCGCCCCTCAGTTCTTGACAATTTTGGCTTAATTCCGGCAATCAAAGCTTTGGCGAAACGTCTTCAAAATAGTACAGGAATCACAATTGATGTTATAGCCCTTACCTCTGCTGAAAAATTACAAAAAAACATTCAAAACGTTCTTTACCGCATTACACAAGAGGCAATTAATAACGCAATTAAACATGCTCATTCAACAGAAATAAGTATTATTGTTACGGATCACAATAGTTACCTTCAGTTAGAGATTCTTGATAATGGAATTGGATTTGATATTGATCAGCATAGTGGATTTAATGGGCATTCACTTGGATTAATGAATATGAATGAACGCGTTAAGGCATATAACGGAGCCTTTACAATTACATCAAAAATTAATAAGGGAACGACAGTCAAGGTAAAGTTTCCCTATAATAATGCTTTAAATAAGGATATGGTGAGAACAAATGTATAACGTTTTAGTTGCAGACGACCACGCAATTGTTCGCTCAGGAATTTCATACTTAGTCGATCTTCAACCGAATTTTACGGTGGTTGATGGGACAGCGAGTGGAACTGATACATATATTCGAGTTGAACAAGGCGGAATTGATATCTTAATTATGGATTTAAGTATGCCCCCTGGCGAAAATGGCCTAATTACTACTCGTCGAATCCATGATAAGTTTCCCAAAGTTAAAATTATCATTCTCTCGATGCATGAAGAACAGGAATATATCAACAAGGCAATGGCAAATGGCGCAATGTCTTATATTTTGAAAAGTTCACCAGATAGCGAAATTGTTAATGCCCTAAAACATGTTATAAATGGCGAGAAATATCTTGATGCAAATATCATTGTTAGTAAGACAGATATTAGAGAAATAAATGCATCTGGTAATACCTTAAAATTAAAGGGCTATAATAGTCTTTCAAAAAGGGAGAAAGAAGTCTTTCCACTTATTGCTTTAGGGTATTCAAATAAAGAGATCTCACAAAAGATGTTTATTTCAACAAAGACAGTGGAAGCCCATAAAGCAAATATTTCACGCAAACTTCACTTACATGGACGGGTTGAACTAGTACAATATGCTATTCATCACCATTTAATTGACCTTTAACTAGGCGGGGATTCTTAATTAGGAAGAATCCCCGATTTTATTTACGTCGATGTTTTTCTACAATAAAGAAAATACGATTAAAGGAGTGGATTCCTAATGGCGACAAACCTCAGTCGAGATGATGAATTACGAGGAATTCTTAGTGATATTGCTCGCAAACGTTTTACTAATAGTCGACAAGTTAATCCGATTTCTAACTTATTTTTAACAACTAAATACGCAGTTGAAAAACAATATATTTCTGGAGCAGTTATCGACGCATCATTTAGTTCAACATTAGCAGAGATAAATTTAAAAGATGCTGCTTTAACTGATCGCGGCCGTAATAAGCTTGCACAACTTCTTGCTCAATCAACAAAGGAGAATTAATTAAGATGGATATTCAAGATAAGCTAAAACGAGATTACGAAAATAAATCGATCTATACTGCAGGCTTTTACGCAGATCCAGATAATGAACTTGCAAATCGTAGAAAATTATTTGATGCCTTAAAATCATTAGTCGAGAATCAAGAAACAACCACCCCGTTTGCCTTACAAATCATGCTTACAAATGGTGAAATTAATGTAATGCCCCTCGGCCTTGTTGATCTTGATGAACTTAAAAATTATGAAAATGAGCAACGATCTAAGCATGGTTTAGATGAACATAACGATGATATTCCTCTTCTAATTCAATATGCCCCTCATGTAGAGAAAAAAGAAGTGGTTAAAAAAAGAATAGGCACCGTTCAAGATCTTTTCACAAACTTTAATGAACAAATTGAAAAAATATGGCAAACTGTTAAGGAATTTATGCAAGATAATTTTGCTTTACTAACGATTATCGAAAAGGATTTGATTGCAGATAATCAGAATGTGATGCAAGAGTATCAGATCACTTTTTCTAAGATGACTGAGGCGGAACGAAAAGAAAAGCTGGGATTTAGTGTTCCAGAAAATGAAATTAATCAATTCTGCCACTATATGGCTGATATGCATGAAGTTCAAGCAATCGTATTATCTGCGGGAGCCTTTGCTAACCATGAGCTTCTTGGTAAAAATTCCTTTACTGAAATGATAAGCGATAATATTCGACGGAGCACCCTCTTTTGGGTTCTTGATAATACCTTCTACGAAATTTATTACTATTTCTACATGAGCAATGACAACGAGAAGCTACATAAGCGACTTAAACATCAACGAGAAGCTCTTATCGTTAATATGCGTAATGATGCTTTTCACCGTGCACAAGAATTTACTGAGAAGCAAGTAAAAAATGTTGATTTTAATGAGTATTTCAGTGATATCTTCATCCCCGTTGCTGAACAAATAATTGCTGAAGTAAATAAATTTAAGGACTGATACTGTGAATTTAACGCCAGATGAACGGTTGGTAGATGCATTAACAACCGTTATTTATCAATATCCACCAATGGTTCGCGAAATGATTAACTTGAGTACTGGTGAAGAAGAACGGCGGCTAAGGTTGTCGCTTTTTGAGGCTTTTAGTTATTTCAACGAAAAAGATCTCACAATTGATCAAATTACAGCTGCTCAACTACCAGAACTATTGGCATTAGCAACTCATTTGAATCCTCCTTCTTTTCAGCCAAATAACCTAACTCCTGGGGAATTCGCTAGTCAAAAAGCTTATTCATATGTTGCGAGCTACTTAATGAATCGCTTTGTCCGTTCACTAAGTACTGTAGGTAATCCTCCACAAATAATTGAGGAGTTGACAACTGACGCTGGAGATGTGATGCTTGCACAGATTCGACGGCTACAGTTTAACTATAATCAGCAATTTAAGGTAGCTGACTATTTAGCAGATGTTAAAGCACGATGGGGATTACTTGGAACAATGACTGCAAAACAAAGTGCCGTCCTTAGCGGAGCAAAAAGGGAAATTGTTTCACTTGCAGGACAGATTGGTCAAGCCTTTGGTACTGCTAGTTATATTACACATGAGTTTCAACAACTCAGTAATGATCCCGACTCATTTGTAAAGATGATAACGAGTGGTCAGTATCCCCTGGCACTTTTATTCGCGCGCCAACAGAATCCACAATGGTTTAGTGATTTCTTCGCTTCAGATCATCGTCCTTCACAAGCGATGTTTAAGCAAGCCCATCAATTAGCACTTGAACGAATTGATGATGTCAAGCAACTAATTGATGATATCTTCTCCCAGCTAATCCTTGATATTAAAGTGTTGCCAGCTGGCCAAACTCAGGATGAATTGTTTCGATTAGTTGAAAAATTAAAAAAAGAATAATTTAAAACTAAAAATGGAGATTAGGGAAAAATTACCCTCATCTCCATTTTTTCAATGTATTATTTAACGATGTGAACATCACCATGAATGTAATGTTTCCATAGAGCAAACCAGCAAATTACACCGGTTAACGCTAAGAGTGCAATTCCAAGCTCATAACTGCCTGTCCATTGGTAAATATAACCAATAATTAGTGGTGGAAAGAAACCTCCTAAGCCACCAACTGCTCCAACGAAACCAGTAACCGCTCCCGTATTACCTTGGGATACATATGGAACCATTTTGAAGACAACCCCGTTACCAATCCCTGCAGAAAGACCAACCAAAACAATCCCTGCGATAAACATGAATTGATTGTGAAAACTAAGCATAATCCAAATAGCAAAAATAACGATTGCTACAAAGACCCATTGTAATAATGCCATCGGTCGTTTCCTATCGGCAAGGTAACCACCAAATGGCCGAACTAACGTACATACAAAGGCAAATAAGGCTGAATAAAGACCTGCTGTAACAGGAGTATAATGGAACATCCCAGTTAAGAATGTCGGCGTTAAATTTGTAAAGGCAACGAATAAACCGAATGTAAGGAAATAGAACAGTGATAGATACCATGTTCCACTGTCCGCGGCAACAGACAATGCGCCTTTAATCGTTTTACTTTTATCAACTGGCATTTCTTTACAAAAAACTGCGAAAAGAACACCAAAGATCACTGTAAGAATAATCAAAAAGTAGTAAACACTATCAAATCCCGCTGCCTTGGAAATATAAGGTAAAGTCATGGCAGCCACAGCATTCCCCATATTCCCCATTGAAACGATTCCCAGGGCTAGTCCTTGCTGTTCTGGCGGAAACCAAACTGAAGCATAAGAAACCCCAACGGCGAATGATGTTCCTGACATCCCAACAAGCAATGCGGCAAAGAGCAACATTCCAAATGAATGAACATGCGGAATCATAATTAGTGGAATCAAAATAAAGGCCATTAAGATCAAATAAACCTTTTTCCCGCCGTAACGATCACTTAAGATCCCTACTGGAATTCGCATAATTGATCCCAAAAGGACTGGTGTCGCTAATAACAACGTTCGCTGCGATACATCCAAATTGAACATCTCAGCAATTTGGGATGCAAGTGGCGCAAAGTTAGACCACGACATAAAACAAACAATCATTGCAAGCGTGGAGAGGATCAATGCAGTATAAGCATTTCGCCTACTCCCATGAGCAACATCTTTAACACTTGACATAATCAAGTCCTCCTCCTATGTAATTCTAACTATCTTCTAGAGTAATCTAGCCACCACTAACCGGCGGAATGATTGCGATTTCATCATCGGCCTCTAAGGTAATTATATCTGCGTTAACAAATTCTTGATTAATTGCTATCCGCGAATTTGCTAAAGTTGACGTCAGTTGTGGTGCCCGCTGGCTAATTTGCTTAAGAAGGTCATCTACTCGAATAGGATTAGCAACATCAAGAGTAATAGATGGTCCTAACTGATCTTGTAAAAACGCAAATAATTTAACGTTAATTTCCATTAGTTTCCCCACCTTACCTTATCTGTATCATATTCCTTTTTCCAGATTGGTACTTCATGCTTAAGTGTATCAATCACATGTTGGCACCATTTGAATGCTTCTGCACGATGTGGAGCCGCCACACCTACAAATACCGCGATATCAGTAAGCGTCAATTCGCCAGTCCGGTGAGCGACAACAACGCGTCCTCCTTGTTCTTCAATCGGTGCTGCAATTTTTTCTAATTGTTTTTCCGCCATGGGATGATAAGCTGAATACTCAATCTTAGTAGTCTCGATCTCGCCAGTCCATTGACGAACAGTGCCGACAAACATATCAATTCCTCCGTATTCTGGAGCAACGAGCTGTTTATACATCTCACTTACATCGATGGGCTCATCGCTTATTCGTAAATAATGCAACAATAATCACCCGCCTTTATCATGCTTATTATTACACACGATAATGGCCCTTTAGAATTAGTCAAATCCCTAATAATAGGATTTTAAGAGACTTGTTATACTAGCACCTGAATGAAAGGACGATTAATCAATGAATACTTTAATTCTCTACGATACACTCTACGGTCATAACTTCGAATTAGGAAACTTTATTCACCAAACTATCCTTCCGTCTGCCATTTTTCTTTCTTTTAAGGAGGCCTTACAAGTAAAATTTGATAGTATTGACTTGCTTATCCTTTGTCCCTGTACTTATGGCGAAGGACAACTCACAGCCTCTGAAGAAAAGTTCTATAATTATCTTTGTCAGTTTTCTGTCCCGAGGCTGGTTTATTATATTGCAGGTGTAGGAGATAAAAATTTTGGTCCAGCAAAATTTGCTAACGCAGTAAATATTTTTAATTACCAATTGCGTCAACATGGTGCTTCACCATTAGCGTCTTCATTAAAAATCGACTATGAAGACCTGCCAACCGCTCAGCAAACAGTTACTGATGAAATCACTAATTTCTTAAGAAAAGGAAGAGATTCTAATTACTAAGCATCATTATCATCTAACACTTTTTACTGCAATTTTGTTGGTTATTGTTACAATCGTTCTCGCTCTTTCTTGTGGGCGGATCTATTATTCACCAATCATAATCTTTCAAACGCTACTTCATCCCCAAAGCAATCCAGCCGCATCAAACATTATTTTTAGCCTTCGTCTTCCTAGAATCATCGGTGCGCTGTTAATTGGTGCTGGTCTAGCAATGGCTGGTTGTTCTTTCCAGAGTGTTTTTCATAATCCTTTGGTCTCGCCTGATATTTTAGGAGTGTCGTATGGTTCGGCCGCCGGGGCTGCTAGTGCAATTCTCTTAGGCTATGGCATTGGACTTACTCAGCTTTTTGCTTTTGTTGGTGGAATTATTGCGGTCAGTTTAACTTTATTGATTGCCCAAATCCTTCATCAGCGCGGAACCTTAATTCTAGTATTAGCCGGAATTGTGATTTCTGGTTTTATGCAGGCATTAGTTGGATTACTAAAGTACATTGCTGATCCGGATTCACAATTACAAAGTATTGTCTACTGGCAACTAGGCAGTTTAGCAAAAGTTGATTTTTCAAATATTATCGCTGTCCTTCCCTTTTTGCTTGTAGGTACAATAATTCTATTTGTCCTTCGCTGGCATATGACAATTCTTTCACTTGGCAACCAACAAGCGCGTCTAGAAGGAATTAATGTGGATATGGAACAACTACTGATAATTACCGCCAGCACGTTTTTAACCGCTGCAACAGTTTATCTTAGCGGAAATATTGGTTGGATTGGACTTGTAATTCCGCATATTGCTCGACTTTTAGTTGGGGATAATACAAAAGAAACACTTCCCCTTGCAGCAGTTATTGGTGCGCTATTTTTGTTAATTGTCGATACAATGGCTCGATCCCTATCGGCAGGGGAAATCCCGTTAAGTATCCTAACTGGCTTCATCGGCGCACCCTTATTTGTTTATATTCTAATTAAGAAGAAGGTGCAATTAAATTGAAAGTCCTCGAAGTTAATAACCTTAGTTTTGCCTATTCAAAAACACATCCGGTCTTTCACAACGTTAACTTTAGTCTCGAAGCTGGAGAGGTATTTACTATCCTTGGCCCTAACGGTGTCGGAAAATCAACTCTTCTCCACTGTTTAGTCGGACTTTTGACACCAAATGAAGGAACCGTAATAGTTAACGGAAAAGAGCTTGGAAATTTGAAGCACAAAACGCTTGCACAACAAGTTGCCTATGTTCCTCAGGATTATCATACTAATTCCAATCTCACAGTACTTGATTATTTATTAACTGGTCGTGCACCTTACCTTTCTTTTCTCCAAACTCCGCATCAGAAAGACGTTCAACTTGCTGAAACCTATTTACAACGTTTTCATCTTTCACCTTTTCGTGATCACCCCTTTATCTCATTAAGCGGTGGTCAACAGCAACTAATTACGATTATTCGAGCCCTACTTCAAGAACCGCGCTTGTTAATTCTCGATGAACCTATGGCTGCCCTTGATTTAAGTCGACAGTACGAAATATTAAAACTAATTCAAGACTTAGCCCAGCAAAAAATCACCATTATTCTTACTACTCACCTTCCAGACCATGCTTTAATGCTACCGACTACAATCGGTCTTCTTGATTCAAAAGGTTCCATGATTACTGGATCATGTGAAGAGTTAATGTCAACTAAACAGCTAGAAAGGATCTATCATGTTCCACTAACTCTTACTTATCTACCTGATCTTCAACGATATACTTGTCAAATTAAGCTCTAATTAAAAACATCCCCTTGCTTTGGATAATTAATATCCAGTTTAGGGGATGTTTTTTATGCTAATTTTCACCAGCTAAAATTTGCTTTGCTTGTTTAACTGTTAAATTGTAGTGGTAGTATTTTTGATAAAATTTTTGAACTTCAGAGACCATGTTAATATTCTTCATTTCTTGGGGATGAAGAGTCTTAGCTGCCCATAAGACTTGAAGTGCTTCTTCTGCACTATAACGATCCCATGGGAAGGTCCCTTGAGGATTTCCGTATACTTTGTTTTCGCGTACAGCCTTCAATTGACTTAGCTGACTGTTAGCACGTAACGCTTTTCGCGCTTGGGCAGTAGATGTACTACCAACGATAATTACATCTGGATTCGCTTTAATCAATTCTTCAGGCGTAACTGAAATTTGATTTCCCTTTTTAGAAATAGCATTCTTTCCACCTGCTAGTTTAATCCATTCGTTAACAATTGTTTTTTGTCCGTCAACCTTGGTAAGATCTGTTGCATTAACAATATGAAGAACCGTTGGCGTTGATTTTCGGCTCTTCAAATGCTGCTTAACAAGATTAATGTTGTTTGTTAATTCTTTATTGTATTGCCGAGCAATCTTTGGAGAATTTCCCCCTAAAATTTCTGCAGTTAATGTAACCGACTTCTTTAACCCAGCAAAATCAGTATACATTGCGTTAACTGTTGGTAATTTTGCTTGACGGGATTCCTTTATTTGAGCTTGATCGGAAGCAATTACAACGTCCGGTTTTATTTTTACTAATTCTTCAACTTGAATTTGATTGCCTGCTAATGGCGCAGCAACTTTAGCAATTTTTGGATCTACCATTGTGAACCAATGTTGTTTCTTAACAAGAGGAGTAGTGGCAACTAGCTTATTTTGTCCTCCTAATAACAGCACAACCTGATTATTAGCATGCCATAAGTCAGCAACGCGGTTAACTTTCTTTGGGATCTTTATTTTCTCCCCTGTCATATCCGTTATGGTTCTTGTTGAACTAGCCATCGCCGAACTGCTAATAATACTACTAAACAGTAAAAAGATTGCTAAAAGCTTCAATAATTTTTTCATTATAGTCTCCTCTATTTTATTTATATTTAATTATAGGCGAGTTAAGTACAAATAAAATAAGGGCTTTTATCTAATTCCCTAATATTTTCTTACTCTTTTTCGTATTAAAATCAAAGAAATGGAGGAATATTTTATGAAGCGAAATCTTAAATCAGCAGTATATAAACACCTAAACTTTGCTAATGATTTTCAAAATTTCTTTGATTTTCCGGATTTTCGTGAAATGAGACCAATCATCCGTGAAGCAGTTCAGCAGCTTGCTAAAGATAGCTTTTCGCAACCAGTCTTGCCTGTTAAAATTGAGCATCAGGCCCTTGCAATTGAGCAACAATTGGAACGGGAAACTAGAAAATATCAGCAACAAGACGGTTTCTACCCTAATCAGCAGTCTGAACTCCATAATTTAATCCGGCTCTATACAAACCTCTTACAAATGATTAGTAAACGTGAAATAATTGATCAAGAGATTGAAGATGTTATTTATGCTGTCAACCAAACTCGTGAAAGTCTCCGTAAACTAAAAAAGCTTGAAGGTTCCGGAGATTTATATGAGGATAGTCAAGATAAGGAACTTGTGCCAGGAACCTTTTATGATATTGTAACGCGACAGCTAATCCGACCTTACTTGTTAAATCCACAGGGAAAGATGATTCCGAAAAACGTTAATTACGAGGGACGCCAATTAGTAATTCAAATGATTACTTATTGCTATCGTGACTGGGATTCTTATCTTACCCACCAATACGATGAGCAATACAACATTAAAAATGAACGTGGCCTGACAAGCAGGGAGTATTACGATAAATTAGAGGAAAACGAACTGAAATATGCTGACCATGCCTATGCTGAAGTGATTGCAGATACGTTTAACGAATTTAAGAAAATTCTTGTCCCAAAATATCTTGCCGCTCTTGATATTATGTCAACTAACATTGAGAAAATTCTCATCCAATATCCTCGTCTCCGCCTGCAGTTCAATCAGGTAATCGCAAACAATTTCAAGCTTGATGCCCATGGGAAAATGCACGTGATGGACGCCCCACTCCAAGATATAAGAAATAAGTATAACTACTACCGTGAAAACTTTAGTTAGGAGATTTTAGATGATATGAAACCCAAAGTTACACCGGAAATGAAATTAGGGATGAGAGAGTTTGAAAATACCATATTTATGCTCAAAGCAATCCCTTGTGAAGAAAATATCAACCGTTTTGCGCTTCAAGGTAACCTCAACCCAGAACGATTAGATAACATTGCCTGGTTCTTACCGGCATATCTTTCAGCCGATTTCAACCTCTTCTTTATTTTTGCTCCAAACGTCAATAATCGTTGGGCAATTAGTTGCTCACAAGTTCATATTGAGAATGATAACCAAATTACAGCAATGAGCGAAACTGTTCCAACTGGTCTTGGTTTGAATGCAGTAAACGAATTAAGTCCTGGTTCCGCAATTGAATTGGTAGCTTATCTAAAAACACTCGAAGTAAATGGATTAGGTTATTTTGACGAAGAAGTTGGTAAAGAAGAAAATGTACGTTTTCAATAAACAATATATGATCAATAATTATTAGAGAGCCGATTTTTTATATACTTATTATTAAAAGACACCCTTCACATTTGTGTGAGGGGTGTCATCATCTATTTGTTACTAAGCTGACAATTATGTTCACAAAGCAATATTAATCTCTAAACATATATACAACTCTCTATATTCGAACTTTTACTAAAAAACCACCCATAAATTCAAATCATATGATGATTCGAATCCCTAATAACGAGCTTTATTATAAATAATCAAATAAAACAAGTATTCACGAAGTAATTTTTGATGGAGCACCTTCAAATCCATTAAAAAACTTCCCTGCAAGTTATTTAGGAACTAGTGCTGATTTCTCCCGTTATTTTAGGGATTTTGAAGCAAAGGGCTGGATAGAACGACATCGCAGAAAAATTATTATAAAACCAGCTTTTTGGGAGGAGTTTAAGTAGGCCTTATGCATATGACATAATTTTAATAGCTATTTATATCCTAAACGTTGATATTAACTAAATTAACATGGAAATAGAATGAATTTTGAAGATTTTTATCATCCAATTGATTTTAATCTCTTCATAAGTAAAAAGATGGCGACGTTGAGAAAAAATTTTTCTCGCGTCTCCATCTTTTTTATAATTCTTCGGCTTGTTTATACAGCTTCGAGATTACTTTTGGCGGTAAATTAATATTTTCAAGGAAGTTAAGCAACTCATCACGGTTAATGCTTCCCACTTGAATTCCACTAACAATCTCACTTGACAGTTTAGGTTCTTCTAAATTAATTTCCATTTCAGACACTAATTTGGCAATATCCTTGGTCCTTAACAATTCATAATTAGACCATCCCCGGTTCCATGGACGCCGGATATTTGTAGCAATTAATGCTAAGATTTTAATCAATGGTTCATTAGCTTTGTCCTGTTTAACACTCAGGCCATGCTCCTCGTTTAAGAATGCAACAACCTTATTGATTGCATCATTTACACTTGATAATTTAAGCCCATAATCACTCATTTTCAATTGATAAAGTGATAGGAAAGCCGCGCCTTTAAGATCGTCTCCAGATAATCCATATTGGTTTGCAAGCAGCTCTTCTAATTCTTGTTGATAATTGCTGATGTTTGCAAATGGATTAAAGTTGCTATCGATTAAGACTTCTTTTTCTGGAATATAGTATATCATTCCCTGTTGATGTTTATAAAATGAAGGAAGCCTATTTTCATCTTTAATAAGAAGTGGACTAAAGATGAAAATTTCAGGAGCAATGTCAACATTCGTAAATTCTTTTTTAAAATCAATGATACAGTATTCCATGGTAATTTCGTCAAATTTATTTTGAATGTATTGATCAAATCGCTCTTTATCAATTGCGGGATTTTGCGAATGAATAATTTGGTAAGCTTGTTGGGCAGAAATAAGGCCATACAAAGCAATGAATGATTTAAGATATTCGTCCAGCATTTTATCAGTTTGTGGATCGAATACTACTGGAAGCTTCTCTGATTCACTAAATAATGAAGCGAGAAAATCCTCTATTACTTGATCATCATCTTCATCTCCGTACTCTTCCCCAAGATCGACAGGAGCTTTTTGCGTATATACGAGAATGTCATCGTATTCATTATCACTAAGGATATCTTGATCTTTCAAGTACTTCGCTAGTTTTTGCAAAGAAGCCTTGATATTCGTGCGTTCTGTTTTGCCTACTCCGTGAAATTCTAGTTCATCGACACTAGTCTGAATATCAAGATTAAAAATAGTGCTTAAACGATAAGCAACCCATTCATTAAGATAAAATTGCAAGTTATCTCGATAGCGACGAATAGTTTTAGTACTATAATTATGTTTAGCATCAGCCAGGAAAAGGTCTAAAAGTCGATTATTTGCATCTTGAATTTGTTGGATTGCATTATCAACCCCATCGGCAGTAAGTTTTTCTCCATCTACCTGACTTAATCTTCTTAACTTATTAGTAATTTCTTTTAAGTACAGTTCTTCTAAATTTACGTGTTTAATGCTAAACGGTTGAGCCATTTCGATTATCCTAACCGTCTCGTCTTCACTAACATAAATCCTACCCTTTTGTTGTACCTTTTTAACCAATGATTTTGCTAAGTCTACTTCATTGACTAAGTTTTTGGCTTGTGGCTTTATGACATCTTGATAAAAATTAGTTATAGTTTTTATTTGTAAAGGGTGAATCGTTTTACCGATTTGCCAATCCCCACCTGTGGCTAAGTAATCTGCCAATGAGTCGGTAGGCAACCCTAATTCTTGCCAAATTATTGCTAGTTGTTTCTCAAAGCGTTCTTTAATCGTCTGTTTATTTTTAGCATCTACATCAAATAAGACAATTGCCATCGTAGTAGCATCATTTAAGAAAATCAAGTTCTTTTTACGTTTAGCAGTATAGTAAGTAGCATGCCATGAAAAAAGCGGATTAGCTAAGACCATTGCCATATGCTCTTTGCTTGTTGCTTTTTGATAAGTATTAAATAGCTTCTGCGCTTTCTTTTCGACGTTAATAAACACTTAGTTCCCCCCATCTCTTTCCGTAATCATTACATTTCCATCTTCTGGATTTCCATAGACTTCATAAGCACCATTCAATTTAATTTCCCGATAGTCTTGACCAGCATAGTTTCCCCTAATTGTATACTTTCCATCTGGTAAGATGCCAACAGGTTGGAAGAGCTCTGGTATCGGCTTTTTATCTGTGACGATAATCTCAAATTCGCCGTCTACTCCCCCGTTGCTAAATGTCAATTTTTGACTAGTATCATCATTAATAATGACAACTTCAGCTTTATCAGTAGTCTGACGTATTTCTTCTTCCATTCTAAATTCTCCTACCTTTTTTATTTATTACATTTTACAATTATCATTCCCATTTTGCCAATTATCTTTATTGATATTCATAAAGAATAATTTGCGGTATACTATTAATAGATAATTTATTGCATTAGGGGTGCCCATAGTGCTGGGCTGAGATATGCAGTGATGCATGGACTCTAGAACCTGTAAGTTAACGCTTGCGTAGGAAAATGCACCGGACTTTAATACTCAAAGTAGGTGTATCTCCTACCTTGAGTATTTTTTATTTAAGGAGCTAATTTTATGGTACAACGTCAAATTAACTGGTCACTGATCGATCGAGTTCGTACTAAAAACCCGATTGTCCTTAATCTCGCCAATTTAGTAACAATTGATAAAGTTGCCGATGCCGTTAGTGCTGTCGGAGCGTCGCCGATCATGTCTGTTGAGCCCACTGAAGCAGATGAAATGGTGACGCTGGCCGATGCCCTTTCTATCAATCTTGGAACAATCAATGAGCATCAGGCGACACAAATTAGGACGGTTTTGCGAGCTGCCACGCCACTCAAACCCCTCGTTTTAGATCCGGTAGCGGTAAGTGCGATTCCATCTCGCTTAGAGTTTGCCCACTCATTGCTAAATGATTTTCATTTTGATGTTATTCGTGGTAACGCCAGTGAAATTGCTGCTTTAGTAGAAGCTGACAATACTAGTCATGGAATCGACGCTGGTAAAGTTCCTAATCAGGTTCAAATTGCCAAAACGTGTGCTCGACGTTACCATTCAATTGTAGTCTTGACTGGTGAAACTGACATAATAACTGACGGGCAAGTCATCTATGAAAATCCCTTTTCTGCCGAGATGTTAACGATGAATGTGGGTAGTGGCGACATGCTTTCTAGTATCATCGCTGCATTTCTAGGGATCACTTCTAATACTTGGGATGCTTGTATTGTTGCAACGGTTTTGGTATCTGCTGCTGGAGTATTAGCTAACCGTTATTCAGTTGGACTCGGTTCGTGGCAAGTACAGTTTTTTGACCAGCTTTCGATTATGGATACGAAAGCATTACTAGAATTCTTTGAGGAAAGTGAGGAAGATTACCTTGATTAATGATTATCCCCAGGCTTTAACAATTGCTGGAACTGATAGTGGCGGGGGGGGCCGGTATTCCAGCGGATGTAAAGACGATGCAAATGCGCGGAGTATACTCAGCAATGGTAGTCGTCGCAGTCACTGCGCAAAATACATTAGGAGTGCAAGATGCCCTGCCAATGCCTGAAAAATTAATTGATGAGCAATTTGCTTCAATCGCTGGTGATTTGAAAATTAGGGCTTGTAAAACGGGGATGTTGGCTGACCCTCTCCGTGTAAGAACGGTTGTACAAAATTTAAAGAAATATGATTTAGGACCGCTTATTGTCGATCCGGTCATGGTAGCAAAAGGGGGCGCAAAGTTACTTAGTGATGATGCAATTTCAATTGTAAGGGATGAACTTATCCCCCTCGCCTCTCTGGTTACGCCAAACATTCCAGAAGCTTGTGAGTTGACGGGAATCGCAATAAGGGATAAAAATGATATTAAAAAGGCTGCCCGCGAATTACAAAAGCGTGGAGCAAAAAATATTCTCATAAAAGGTGGCCATGCAGAATCTTCAGACAAAGCTGATGATTATATTTTATTTGAAGATGGTAATGATATGTGGTTAACTGCGCCTCGTGTTAATACTAAAAATACTCATGGGACTGGTGATACAATTTCTGCATGTATTACTGCGGAAATTGCTAAGGGTCACTCCATGGAACAGGCAATTATGATTGGGAAGACATATGTCGAAAAGACGATTAGCAAGGGTATTAATGTTGGTCATGGTCATGGGCCACTTAATCACTGGGTTAAAATTGAAGGAGACGATCTAAAATGATGTTTGATCCAAAAATGTTACAAGTATACTTAGTTGGTGGAACACAAGATGTCCATAATGACGTTGTTAAATTTCTTGAAAAAGTGGAGCTAGCAATGAAGAGTGGTATCACTGCCTTCCAATATCGAGAAAAGGGAAACTCGAAGTTACGGCCTAATGAACGAGTAGACTTAGGACTAGAACTACGGACCTTATGTACGCGCTATGGAATTCCATTGATTGTTGATGACGATTATGAATTGGCTCAGCAAATAAACGCTGATGGAGTTCACGTTGGACAAAATGATACTAAAATTGAACAAGTATCTGTCGCTGTAGGTCATCAGATGTTCATCGGCTATTCCTGTAATACACCAGAACAAGTTGAACGTGCTAATACAATGGACTTTGTTGATTATATTGGTTGTGGTCCCGTTTTCCCTACAAAATCAAAGTCTGACGCTGATACTGCTATTGGTATCAATCGTCTTGAACGTTTAAACATGATTAGTGAACGTCCTGTAGTTGCAATTGGGGGCATCGATGAAGAAAATATGAAAGTTGTTCATGACACTGGCGTTGCAGGGCTAGCTGTTATTTCCTTAGTCTTTGATAGCAAGGATCTTGCAGCAACTGTAAAGAAAATGAAGAATTTGTATAAATAAAAAATAGCAAGGTTGGAAGAAATTTCAGCCTTGCTATTTTATTAGAGAATGTTTTTACTAAAGGTTATTTTGTCCTTGCTTTTGCTTCCTGCATCCATTTTGAAATTCCAATTGAAATTGCGACTCCAATCCCCAACGGAAGAAAAGCTGTAAAGTTAAGGTGACAAACTTCAAATAACATAAATAATGCCATTAACGGTGCCTGCTGTGACGCTGCTAAAAATAATGAGGCCCCAATAACTGCACACTGCGTTAAGGTAACAACCGGGAAGAAGTGCATATAAGGAATACCGAGAAATACTCCAATAACTGCTCCAGCGGCAATCGATGGCGTCAGTGTTCCTCCATAGCCTCCACATTTGATTGTAAATAAGGTAACTATTACTTTAGCAACTAGACCAAACAAGAGCGCTCCTAGGACCTGAGAATTGACGGTGGTCGTATTCATGGCTAATTGAGCAAGTCCCCGCCCGTTTCCCATAATTTGTGGATAAAAAGCTGCAATTGCTCCTGCTGAGAACGATAAAAGTGGTAATTGCCAGAAAATATTTTTACCCGTTGCTCGTTTACTAGAAGCTGCTTTAACTCCTTGTTTAAACCAGGTTCCGGTTACTCCAAGGATTAATCCTAGCACAATTGCTAATGGAACAGATAGCAAAGAGAAATCTCGACTCCTAACAATATAATATGGTTCGAATCCTTTTAAAATCGAACCAATCATCGTTGCGATTACTGACATGATTAAGCTAACGGAAACTGAACGGGCATTAATGCGCCGATATAAAATTTCTAAACAGAAAACAGTTCCTGTAATAGGTGCAATATAGACCCCCGCGAATCCAGCTCCAGCAGCAGCGGCGATTAATAAACGTTTATCTTCATCATTAAGGTGCAACCACCGATAAGAATTAAGCATTCGAGACCATTTCTGAGCGATAGCAGCCCCTGCTTCTCGTGGGGCTAATTCACGACCGATGGAATTCCCAGTCCCTACGAAAAAGATCTGGGTAACCACGTGAATAAATGTTTTTCTTAACGGCATCTCTTTACCATTCAGGGCATTCTTAATACTAACCGGATGATAATGACGTTGAAGAAAGTACCAAATAATTGTAGCAATTATCCCCCCTATTAGCACTGAGACAAATCGATGAAGAGGAAAAATATTAATATTAACTGGAATCTTATTTGTCTCGTTAAAGTTTAAAAAATAGTGCTCTGTTAAATCTAGAATAGCGCTAAGGATCAATGAGCTAAAACCAACGACTATTCCAAGAACAACCGTTGCAACAGCTAATGGAGTGTTCTCTTGCGTTTCTTTCATCTTCTCATCTCCTCGTATTATATAAATCAGTCCTTACGGATTTTGATACTTTACTACTTGCTTTCTGGTCACTGCATGATAACCTCTAATCATCATTGGCGTTGGTCAACTGGTATAGGTTATCGTCTCCTGTAGTTTTAACTACTTAATTAGTCTGCCGCCCAGGCAATCAGCTAATTTACGAACTCACATGCTGTATCGATTAGTGAATCACCTAATTCTGAGTAGGATTAGGTGCAGCTTTGATTCGCTAACCAATGAAATACTGATACTTGCGAGGATGTCTTTAGCGATTGTAATTAGGGGTTATCATGCAGTGATCAGATTAAGACCAGTAAATTTTAATGAAAGGAGGCCATTCCAATGAAACTATTTGTCGGTATTGACGTTAGCTCAAAAGATCTTGTGACTTCAATAATTTCCAAAGAAAAACACGAAGTTGTTTTCCGAGGTAACTTTGTCAATGATTTGAAAGACGCAACTGAATTAAAGAAACAGACTATTAACACGGCGAATTCAAATCAAATTGACCAAGTTATTATCGGAATGGAAGCTACTTCCATTTATAGTTTTCACCCAGCAATGTTCTTTCAAGAAGACATTGATCTGAAAGCTTTTAATACTCAATCAGTCGTCGTTGATCCCAAGAAAACTAAACGTTTTCACGATGTTTTCGCTGAAGACAAAAATGATCAAATTGATGCTTATTACATTGCAGATTACTTACGTGTTGGTCATTATTCGATTGGAATTGTTCGTCAAGAAAATTACATTGCTCTTCAGCGCTTAACCCGTTCTAGATATGAGATTGTTCAAAGCCTGGTTCGAGCTAAACAACACTTTATTGAAAACTTATACTATAAGCTCAATAAGCTTGTTATCTCTGATGAACTTAATACTTCTATATTTGGTTCAACCATGATGCAGTTATTAACTGAAGATCTGACTACTGATGACTTACTCAATATTTCAATCAATGATTTAACCGACTATTTGGCTGAACACGGTCGAGGTCGCTTCGCAGACCCCGAAGCTTTAGCGAAAATGATTCAAAAGGCTGTTCGGTCTTCGTACCGGCTAGATAAAGTCGTAGCTAATTCGGTTGACGCGGTTCTTTCTGTCTATGCTGAAGAGATTAAGGCATTTCAAAAGATGATTAAGGATCTTGATAAGTCAATTGAGAAAGTCGTTAAAGTAACTGATGATGAACAAATTCTGCGCTCAATTCCCGGTATCGGACCAGTCTATGCAGCTGGTATTTTAGCTAAAATTGGTCAAATCGATCGATTTGACAACGAAGCTAAATTAGCTAAATATGCTGGGCTTTCCTGGAGAGAAAAGCAATCGGGAAGTTACACTAGTGATAATACACCGTTAAAGAGAACTGGTAATACCTATCTTCGTTATTACTTGGTTGAAGCTGCCAACCTAGTTCGAACGCACGATCCAGCCTTTGGCGAGTATTATCAGCGTAAATACAAAGAAGTAAAACATACTCCTTCTAAACGAGCCCTCGTTCTTACCGCACGTAAATTAATCAGGGTGATTTACTTCCTACTCAAAAATCACCAAATTTATCAAGAAAAGAGGTAATTGGTATAGGAAGATAAAATGATTTTCGACGCTTAGTTTTAAAATCACCTTGGAACCAAGGCTTATTTAAGTACGCCAAAAATCTGGTCAAAGCAATCAAGCCAGTGGTAATTCCATCTTGACTTATTACCACATGACTATAAAAATAAATCAACTTCCAGTGTATCACGGATGAATGTAAAAAGATAACAACAATCTCTCACTATGTTGAATATTATGTAAACTAAAATAAGACCGAAGAATTAGCGCTAAACTTCTTCCTCGGTCTTATCTTCTATCTCAGATTATTGTTGGACATATGTTTGTGTTTGGGGATTAAATTCAAATGTTAATTTTTGATCATTTAATTCTACAAAGATCTTCCGGTAATTTTTATCATAACCATTATGAGCCATATCTATTGTTACTCTATTTTGAGAAGCCTTGATTTGATAAAGGTTGTATTCACCACTTTGATAAGCAAAGTCAAGGCCGTTATCTTGGTAATGAGTATATGAGGCATGTTGTCCATATAAGCGGAAGGTCATTGTTTCATTAGGTTCATCACTAATATGACTTACTTCAGGGCCCCATGGAATAATCGTATTCTTTTTAACGAATAGTGGTAACTTATCAATTGGCGCTTCTACTAAAATTGACCGCTTACCTGCATATTCAACACCGTTCCAAAAGTCAATCCACTCCCCTGCTGGCAAGTAGACTGCTCGCGTATTTTGGCCTTCTTGAACTACTGGAGCAACTAGTAATTCATCGCCAACCATATATTCATCGTTCATTGTCCGAACAGTAGGATCCTGATCGTAGTTTAATACTAACGGACGCATTATTCCGAGCCCATTCTTTGTCTCCTTGTAACAAAGATCGTATAAGAATGGAATAAAACGATATCTTAACTTTAAATACTTCCGGTAGATTGAGAGCGTTGGTTCACCGAATACCCAAGGTTCTTGTTCACGGGTTCCCATTGAAGCGTGATTACGATAGAGAGGACTAAATAAGGCTGCCTCAATCCACCGTGTTAGCATTTCGGCCGTGGCATCTGCACCAAATCCACCAATATCAGTTCCCGCAAAGGTAAAGCCACTCATTCCTAAATTACATAATTGAGGAATCATCATTTGTAGATGAGGCCACAAACTTTGGTTATCACCTGTCCAGACGGTTGAATACTTTTGCGTTCCCGCATAAGCAGCCCGAGTAATGACATAAGGTCGTTTATGACTGTATTTCTTTAATCCATTGTAAGTAGCCTTTGCCATATTATGTCCATAAACATTATGCAATTTCTTATGGGTAGAAGGGTATTTTCCGTCACTAAAGACAATATTATCAGGGATTTCACCTTCAAACGATGCTGGTTCGTTCATATCGTCCCAAATTCCAGCTGTTCCGGTATCAACAAGGTATTTACAATTATCAGCCCACCATTGTTGTACCTTTTCTCGGCCAAAGTCAGGGAAAACAGCATCGCCAGGCCAAACCTTATTAACATAAACGGTCCCATCAGGATTCTTAACAAAGTATCCTTTCTTAATTCCTTCTTTATAAATTTTATACTTTTTATCTTGCTTAACACCGGGGTCAATAATCGGCATTACTCTAAATCCTTGGTCTCTCAACTTTGAAACAAATGCTTGAGGATCAGTAAACTTTTCTTTGTTCCAAGTAAATACTCGGTAACCATCCATATAGTCAATGTCAAAGTGGATCACGTCACAAGGAAGATCATTTTCTCGTAGTTTAGTCGCAATCTCTTGAACTTTTTCAGGACTTACACTATATCCCCAACGCGATTGCTGATAACCAAGTACCCATTTTTGTGGCAATGGAACGCGCCCAGTAAGGTAAGTATAATTTTTAACAATATCGCTCAAGTGCGGACCACCGATAATGTAATAATCAAGGTTACCGGCGACTGCGGAATAAAAGTAGTAATTAGCATTTTCTTTTCCTAAATCAAGATGGCTCCGATAAGGATTATCAAAGAAAAGACCGTATGGGTGACCGTTCTTCAAGCCTAACATGAAAGGAATAGATTTATAAAGCCGGGTAAAACTTTCTACTTGAGGTGCTGGATTATCAGTATTCCAGTTATCGTATTCGTAGCCACGTTTATTCAAGTACCCAGTTTTATCACCAAGACCATATATCTGTTCATCAGTGGCTAAAGATTTAATTACTTCAAAATATGTCTTATCTTGGTCACTTCCACCAGCAATATCATGACCTTCGGCAGCAACTAATTTTGCATGGGCCTTATCTAATCCACGGTCAATCGGTGTTCGCTTACCCTGATAATCAATAACTAATGGATGACCCTCCTTGTCATATACATTCATTTTCTCGTTGTCGTATATTTTTACAATTAACGCTGCCGTAGTTAATTCAAGATGGTCACCATGATCTAAGACTGTAAAATTAGTTTTAATTGTTTTATTGCCTTCAATAGCATATGATGCTCCTTTTTCACCGTGATCTTGAAATACTCGAATGATTTCAGGCGTAATAACTGATAAAACAATAGCACTGTTTTGATAATTAATCGTAATCTTTTGATCAACAATTGCATATCCACATAATTGGTTATTCATTAAAATCGTCCTTCCTCTTTTTTCTTTTATTGTATCGCATTTATTTTAAATGTAAACGTTTTCGTGGAGGGAGGATAACTTTTTAAGAATAAATGGGATATAATTAAATGTAATAATGAATATGAATGAGGCCTATAAATAATGCATAAAAAAGCACAAATCGGATTCGGACTTTTTTGTTGGATTTTATTCGGAGTATTACTCTTTAATGTTTTAACTAAATCTCCATTTGTTCGTTTAATCGATGCAGGTGGCTTTGATCTGACTGCCCCAGTGTCTAAGTTTAAGACTACTATCCTGACCGAATTAACCTTTATGGGTGACCCAGTTACAGTCGGCATTATAACAATCGGCTTAATGCTCCTGTTATGGCGTCGCGGAAGAGCAACTGATAGTGTTTGGTATGGCATGTTACAATTTATTGGTTACTGTTTAGTTATCCTCATCAAGTATAGTGTTACTCGTCTCCGTCCTTCCTTTCGGTTAATTGATGTTAGTGGATATAGTTTCCCAAGTGGGCATACTTTTTCAACTGCTATTTTCACTTTTACGATCCTAGCCTTCCTTTTACCCTATTGTAAAGTTAAATGGCAGAGGGTAATCTTAGGAATCGTCGGCGCTCTATGGATCATTATTATTATGTATTCGCGAGTTTATTTACGAGCTCATTTTACTTCCGATGTGATCGGGGCCTTTTTACTAGCTAGTGGATGGTGGTTATTAGCTAATAGTCAGCGCGCTATTTTCTTTCATTGGTTACAAAAACCAGTCAATAAAGTCTAACTATCAAAACACTGAGCTGTAATCAATGAGCAGTTATAGCTCAGTGTTTTGCTGTTTTATTACTATTTCTGGGTCAACTAAGATGGCCTTTATAGAGCATAATAAAACCCTCTTTGGCGATATCCGAACTCTAATTCAACTTCATTTCCATTGATTTTTATAGTAAGACGTGCCGTAAAAACTTGCTTCTTAAAATCACTTGTTTTATTTTTGAAAACCGGGACAATAAATTTCATTTGTTCTGTCACAACATATAAAAAAGGACATGCACCGTTAAACGATACATATCCTTTTACTACTGCGCGGCAACGTCCTATCCTCGCAGGGAGCGATCCCCCAACTACTTTCGGCGTGTTGAAGCTTAACTTCTGTGTTCGGCAT